>JAOZPL010000095.1 GCA_029932795.1 Candidatus Zixiibacteriota bacterium
GTCTGTTCCTGCTTTCGCCTATTCTGGGACATCGCTCGGTTCCAAATATGGCAAAAGTCGGGCTGGCGATCCTTTTCTCGATCATCCTGACGTCAACACGCACCGACTTCGTATTCGTACCGGTCGAGTCGTTGATCGAACTGGCAGGGATGGCGTTCCGCGAGATTCTGGTTGGTGTCATGATAGGGTTCGTCTTTGCCCTTCTGTTCATGGCGGTTCAGGGCGGCGGCTCTCTCATCGGTTATCAGATCGGGTTCGCCATGGCGAATGTTGTGGACCCAAGCACGCAGGATCAGCAGTCGATCATGGCGGAGCTCTGGTATGTCGTGGCTACGCTGATATTTCTCTGCATCAATGGACACCACCTGGTGATCAGTGCTTTCAACGACAGCTACACGGTGATGCCTCCGGGAAAGATTGCCATAGCGGGTGCGGCCGGTGAGCTGATAATCAGGTACACCGCTTACGTTTTTATTGTGGGACTCAAGATTGCCGGCCCTGTTATGGTAACGCTGTTCCTGACAGATGTCGCTCTGGGAACGGTGGCCAAGATGATGCCGACCATGAACATCTTCATCGTCGGTTTTCCACTTAAGATTGGCATAGGTATTATGGTTGTACCGATTTTCGGATACGTTCTGAGGCAATCCACGATATATCTGGACAAGCAGTTGGGTTTTCTCCTGACAGCTATGGGAGAGGCGTAGTCAAAGATGGCCGAAGAGAGTTTCCAGGAGAGAACCGAGAAGGCAACCCCGCGGCAACGGCAGAAGGCCCGCGAGGAGGGAAAGGTTGCCAGGTCGATGGAGCTTAACTCAGCGGTCATCGTCTTGCTTGGTTTCCTGACCCTTTACCTGACGGGACCATATCTATCCGTACAGCTTCAGCAGCTCATGCGTTACACGATGTCAAACGCGCCTCTTATCGCTTCGGCCGACCCGACTTTCGTCAAGGTATTCGGTGACTACATGCTCCGTTTCTTTCTCCTGCTGGGGCCGGTGCTGGCGGTCATGGTAGTCATTGCCATCGGCGTGAATGTCGCTCAGGTCGGTTTTCATCTCTCGCCCAAAGCTCTGGAGCCGAAACTGGAAAAGCTGAATGTCGTTAACGGATTGAAGCGGCTCTTTTCAGTGCGGTCACTCTTCAGCCTGGTGCGCGATACTGTTAAGCTGCTGATAATCGGCTTTGTCGCGTACAAGGCGATCGCGCACGAGTTCGAAGGTTTTTTTGTCCTGCCGGACATGAGCACTGCCCAGTTGGCGATGACGATGGGCAAGATGGCCCTTGTCATCGCGCTGGAGATCGGCGCCGCTCTTCTCGTGATAGCTGTCCTCGATTACGCTTATCAGAAATATGAATTTGAGAAATCGATCAAGATGTCCAAGCAACAGGTGAAGGATGAATTTAAGGATACTGAGGGTTCGCCGCAGAACAAGGCGCGGATACGCCAGATTCAGCGCGAGATGGCACGCCGACGGATGATGCAGGAGGTATCCACTGCGGATGTTGTCATTACTAATCCGACCGAACTGGCGGTGGCGCTGAAGTATGAACCGGATAACATGTCGGCACCGCATGTTGTTGCCAAGGGTGAACGCCTGATCGCACAGAAGATAAAAGAACTCGCACTGAAGCATGATATCCCGGTAATCGAAGATAAACCGCTCGCCAGAGCGCTTTTCAGAATGTGTGAAGTCGGCCAGATGGTGCCGCAAAACCTTTATCGGGCCGTGGCCGAGGTGCTCGCCTACGTTTACCGCCTGAGAGGAAAGGCAGTTAGTTCATAAATGGCGCGAGTAGACAACAGTTTCATGAGCAAGCTGGCGTCCCGATCCGACATCATACTGGCGATAGGGATGATTGGCATCATCACGGTGCTGGTTATTCCCATACCGCCGGGTTTTCTTGATTTCGCGCTGGCTTTCAACATCACCTTTTCGCTGGTTGTGCTGCTGTCAACGATGTATGTCACGCGGCCTCTCGACCTGTCGGTGTTTCCGGGCATGCTCCTGATAGTCACGCTCATGAGATTGTCGTTGAATGTAGCTTCAACGCGCTTGATTCTGGGTCATGCTTACGCCGGCGAAGTGATTAACTCGTTCGGTAATTTCGTCGTTCAGGGGAACTACGTAGTCGGTTTCATCGTCTTTGTAATCCTGGTCATAATCCAGTTTGTGGTTATCACCAAGGGGGCCAGCCGCATCTCCGAGGTGGCCGCAAGGTTTACTCTGGACGCGATGCCCGGCAAACAGATGGCTATCGACGCTGATCTTAACGCCGGCATCATCAATGACCAGGAGGCGCGGACCCGCCGTCAGGAGATTGCCCACGAGGCCGATTTTTACGGTGCCATGGACGGTGCGGCCAAGTTTGTTCGCGGTGATGCTATTGCCGGTATCCTTATTACTCTTATCAATATCATCGGCGGCTTCATCATCGGCGTGGCCATCAACGACATGACGTTGACCGATGCCATGCGGACATATTCCCTGTTGTCGATCGGCGACGGGCTGGTAACGCAGATTCCAGCCCTGCTGGTCAGTACCGCCTCCGGTATCATTGTTACCCGGGCGGCTGCAACCTCCAGTATGGGTGTTGATCTGACCACGCAACTGAGCCGGCAACCGCGCGCCATCCTTGTGACGGCCGCTGTGCTCATCCTTTTCGGTATTGTCCCGGGCATGCCGACCTCGACGTTCGTAGTGCTCGGACTCGTGATCGGGGGTATCGGTTATCTGACCAGAGAGGCTCAGAAGAAGCGAGAGCTGGCAGTCGAGGAAGATAGACAAGCGAAAGAAGCAAAACAGACTGAACAGATAGAGCGGACTGAAGATTTGCTCAAGGTTGACACAATCGGCCTTGAGATCGGCTACGGCCTGATCCCGATGGTCGATGTCGCTCAGGGCGGTGATTTGCTGGAGAGGGTGGCTGTTGTTCGCAAACAACTGGCTGGTGAACTCGGCGTTATCGTGCCGCCTGTAAGGATTCGGGACAACGTCCAGCTTCGGCCCAACGAGTATCGAATAAAGATCAAGGGGATTGGCGTGGCCGGGTCAGAATTGATGAT
The DNA here is from genome assembly GCA_029932795.1 of Candidatus Zixiibacteriota bacterium. Lineage (GTDB taxonomy): Bacteria > Zixibacteria > MSB-5A5 > GN15 > FEB-12 > JAOZPL01. The sequence goes on from JAOZPL010000095.1 coordinate 3,068, forward strand.
TGACCATCTGCTGGCTATCAACCCCGGCTTTGTCGAGGAGAAACTGGACGGATTCGACACCCGCGATCCCGCTTTTGGCCTGGCCGCGACCTGGATAATCCCGACAATGCGCGAACCGGCGGAGGCAAAAAACTACACGGTGGTTGAACCCTCGGCGGTACTGGCCACCCATCTGACAGAGGTGATCCGTAATTCAGCGGCTGAGATTCTTACTCGTCAGGATACCCAGCACCTGGTTGAAACGTTGAAGGAGGATTACCCGGCTTTGGTCGATTCGGTTATCCCGGAGGTCGTACCGCTGGGCGCGTTGCACAAGGTGTTGCAGGCTCTGCTGAACGAGCGGGTACCTATACGTGATCTGGCGACGATTGTTGAGACAATGTCTGACTATATCGGATCAACCAAAGAGACCGATGTTCTGGCCGAGTACGTCCGCATGTCGCTAAAGCGTCAGATAACTGAAATACACAGGGACAAGAACGGCCGCCTGAATGTCTTCACCATTGATCCGGCGGTTGAACAGACACTGTCTGAGGCCGTGCAGAACACCAAGCAGGGGCTCATGCTGGTACTGGAACCCGCAATGACCGAAAAGCTGCTGCAGAAAATCGGGCAACAGGTGGAATCGGTCCGGGCTTCTGGTTTTGACCCGGTTTGTATCTGTTCCCCCAATGTCAGGCTCGCGCTCCGGCGGTTGGTGGAAGCGTCATATCCGGCGCTGGCAATTATCTCATACAACGAGGTCCTGCCCAACGTGGAGATAGTATCTACCGGAGTAGTGAGGTTGCAAGATGATAATTAAGTCGTTCACAGCCGATTCGGTGGCCGCAGCGCTAAAGAAAGTCCGCGGCGAGCTGGGAGGTGATGCCGTGGTGCTCAAGACACGTCAGTTATTCGATCAGGGTGGTCGCAATCGGATTGAAATCACAGCCTGTCTCGACAAACCCACCGCGGACCAGGCATGCACCACCGTCCCTGATCGGTTAACGGAAGGCACGCAAGATCGGGTCTCGGTTCCGGTTTCCCGGTTCAACGCCGAGCTCCCTGGTCCAAGCCCGGAAGATACCAACACTGATAACTTAGGCTCCGGGAAGCTAGTGGAGATTGGACAAAAGCTAGACCTGCTGCTCCGGATGAACAGGGCGGTTGGTGATCCGGTCGGGCATTATAACGAACCTCTCCGGAAGCTGTGTCAGGTGATGAGAGACGCCGACGTTGATGAGCAGTTCATCGATACGCTTGTCGCGCGGGTTTTGGAAACATGCAGTAATGATGAGATGTTGGCGTCAGAAGTCGAGAAAGAATTGCGCAGCGAGCTGTCATCGCTGGTGAGCCGAAAGATCGAGTTCAAGGCGGGTGACCGGTTACTGTTTATTGGCCCGCCGGGATCAGGGAAAACCTCCGTTATGGGCAAGCTGGCGGCCGAGTTCGTGATCGGTGCCGGGGACAAAGTCAGGCTGGTATCACTTGATACAGGTAAGGTTGGTGCGCTCGATGAGATTCACGGCTATGCTGAATTGTTGGGTGCGGACGTTGCTGAACCCGATCAATGGTACGTTCGCGAAGAGAGCAAGGATCAGGCGATTATTCTGATTGATTCACCCGCGTTATCACCAAACGAGAAGGTAATCCGAGAGCTTGCTGAACAGGTCGAGCGGTTCAATCCAAACTACCGCTTTATCACCCTTTCCTGCCTTACCCGTTCTGCTGACATGGTTGAGTTTGTGCAGAGGATCAAGCCACTGGCGCCGACTCATCTCATCCTGACCATGCTTGATCTGACGGAACGCTGGGGAGGGATCATTGCAGCGTGTCGAGCTGCGGGAAGGCAACTGGCACTGGTGACCGAGGCGCCCAGCGGCAAAGGGACCGCACACGTACCTGATCCGGCCCTGATGGCGCGCAAGATACTGAAGATGGGAACAGATGGTGAATAGACTGAGCCTTGTTCAAAGTCAGGTCGATGCACCGGTACCTGGCAAGGCCAGAGTGATCTCTGTGCTTTCCGGCAAGGGCGGTGTAGGCAAATCGATTATCGCCTTTAACCTGGCTTACCAGATAGCTTCGCTTGGCTATCGGCTATTGTTGGTGGATGCTGACGTGAGCTCCGGCAATCTGCATATCCTGACCAATGCGGTATGCCATTCAGGGATAAAACAGTTTGCTTCCGGTCAGCTCTCGCTTGGGCAGGCAGTTACCCGAGTAAACGGACAGATGGACATTCTTGCTGCTTCCGACCCTGGACCAATCCCAGAGCTGGAGGACGTAACCGCCTGGGCAAGATTGATGGCAAGGCTGCGGGAACAGAGTTCTCCGTATCATGGCATCATCATTGACCATTCATCGGGTGTTTCCAATCATGCTACTGTGCTGGCGCATGCTTCTGATCTGAGCCTGCTCGTTCTGGTTCCGGAACTGACTTCGATTGCCGACGCCTACGGGCTTTACAAATACCTTATCCAGACCAATGAGAATATCGACTGTCGCCTTTGTGTGAACCGAGTGCAATCCGAGCAGGAGGCAAGCTACATCCATCAGAGGTTTGGTGCACTGGCCGATCGGTTTCTCGGGCAGGTGCCGGCTCTGATGTGCTGGATGTTCGAGGATCCGACGGTCGCAGCGGCATTAGCTGCCCAGAAACCGCTCGCTGAGGTGGACCCTGACGGCTCTGCCGTACAATCACTGGCCGCTCTTGGCCGGGAGATCGTTAATGATCTGCTGCCTTCTGAGCCGGCCGGATCCATGGAAATGATAAAAGAAACCACAACTGTGGCCGATATAAGGGGATAACGTCTATATGGTTAGCACGCTCAAAGAAGCTCCAAAAGGACGCGGCCGGAAGCTGGTTAAAACCAGTATTGCCAAGCCGGAAAAGGCAGCGAGTCCATCGCGAAGGGGGAAATGGGTCGTTACTTCACGGGACTGGGCTCGCTATCGGAAGTTTAAGTCGCACGAAATTCGGCAGAGGCTGCTGAACATGTACCTTCCGCTGGTCCGGAACGTAGCTACGCGCATGGCCATGGGATTTCCCCGGTCAGTCGAACTGACCGACTTGATCAACACCGGCGTTATTGGTCTGATCGAAGCTTTTGGCAATTTCGATCCTGATCGGGGTGTCAAGTTTGAGACCTACGCCGTACCTCGGATTCGGGGCGCTATTCTCGATGAGCTGCGCGCCCTGGACTGGGTGCCGCGTTCGACACGGGCAAAATCGAGAGAGATTGAACGAGCTATGACCAGTCTTGAAAATGAACTGGGTCGACCTCCGGAAAACCCGGAGCTGGCCAAGTACATGAAAATGACGGAAGATGAGCTGCATCTGGCACTCGACGACGTCTCCAGTACCAGCATTCTGTCGCTGGACGAGGTCATCTATCCCGAGGATGATAATCGCCAGTTACCGCGCATTGAAACGGTGAGTGATAACTCCAGCCGAAGCGTCCTGGCCGAGATCGAAAAGGGTGAATTACGCTCGTTTCTGGTAGTGGCTATCGACCACCTTACCCAGCAGGAGAAGCTGGTTATTGCACTCTACTATTTCGAGGAACTGACGCTCAAGGAGATTGGCGAAGTGATGTCTATCTCTGAATCACGGGTGTCGCAGATTCACACCCGGGCGGTTATGAAGTTGCGTAACATGGTAAAGGAACAGTTTGCTCTGACAGGTTGATAGTCAGCCCTTCGGAGCAGGGATGTGACAAATGGACGGACCGTTAGATTCGCTGGACAATATGCCGAAAGTGCTGCCCGGTCGGGTGAATCCGCTCCACCATTCGGAACGAGACAAGCAGCGCAAGTTCTCCAAAGCGCTACGGGAGCAGATGGAGGAGGAGTTGGAAAAGAACAAGAAGAAGCGCCAGGAGGACAAACTGGTTCTGAAGCAGGAGGAGCGGGAGCGACGTCACGAAAAAGGTGAGCAAACAGCGTCACCCGAATCCCGGGAGAAAGATGAGCCGGAGGATCAGTGCGAGGATGAACAGGACGGCCCGTTTCAGTCAGGTCATGTAGATGTGAAAGCATAAAGTTGCGGGGATAAAGGACATGGATGTTTTTGATGATCGGATTATCTCAGTCGGCTTGAACGCCATTGGATACACCGCGGCTGGTCTCCTCTGGATGATTGTCTATTCTGCTATTGCCGGCCGGAAGAAAGGAGAGCATGCCGGTCTGTCAGGTGCGGCCTTTTCGAACGAGATTGTATCAAAGACGAGTTCCGGGACGCCTGATAGAACCAGTCTTCCCGGAAAGTCCAGGCTCGAGTTTGTAAGTTTCAGTGAATCCGGGCAGACATCAGAGGTTCGGACAGCGGACCGATCTGAGACAACCGGTTCGGTGATGAACCGCCGTCACCGGGAGGAGATCATTCGCCTGGCCCGGCAGATGCTCCAGTCGGGAGAGACAGAAAGGCGGATCAAAAACAGGCTGGCGATCTCCGATGG
>JAOZPL010000096.1 GCA_029932795.1 Candidatus Zixiibacteriota bacterium
ATAACAATACCACTTTGGTTGGCATATGACAACATAAATATTAAGAAATGTATGGGAAACGTATGCTAACATGCTGTATCGTGGTCGAAGGGGGGTGTAATACTTGACCGGAGTACGAGTGCGAGATGACGAATCCTTTGAAAGAGCCCTCCGACGGTTTAATAAGTTCTGCGAGAAGTCCGGAATCCTGTCCGACTATAAAAAGCACCAGCACTACGAGAAACCCTCAGAGAGCAGAAAACGCAAACTGGCTGCAGCCCGCCGTAAAGCACGCAAAATGCGCTACCTTGAAAGCAGGAAATAATGACGGTCGTCGAAGAAATTGACGAGCAGCTTAAGAAGGCCCTGAAAGCCGGTGACAAGAAGAGAGTCACTGTTCTTCGGGGCCTAAAGTCTGATCTAAATTACAAGCGTATCGACCTCGGCTCGGACTTGACCGACGAGCATGTTATCGAGGTCCTCAACTCCGCAGCCAAGAAGCGGCGGGAGGCAATTGACCAGTATGAGCGGGCTGGAAGAGATGATCTGGTTAAACAGGAGAGTTTTGAACTAGAGGTGATTATTTCCTATTTACCCGCACAGCTCAATGAGGGAGAACTCCGGAAGATTGTTAAAGCGGCGATTGAGGAAAGCCACGCCGACTCCCCGGGGAACATTGGCCAAGTCATGAAGGTCCTGATGCCCAAAGTCAAGGGCCGAGCCGACGGCAAGCTGGTCAACCGGCTGGTCACAGAATTGCTTGCCAAGTAATTCAACAAATCTTTATATTCCTTCCCAATAGAACTATACCCGACGCAGGGAGTGTGATATGAACTGGGTTGACGGTGTGCTCATTGTATTGCTGCTGGCGTCAGTCATAATTGGCTCCAGGAAAGGTCTTATTCGGGAGTCCATGGCTTTCATCGTATTTTTTGCCGCCATTGTGACGTCAGTGAACTATATTGATACCTTTGCCGTCTGGGTCTACGAGCAGATCGGCGGTTCGCCACTGGTATGCGCTTTTCTGTCTTTCATCTTCCTGATAGCGCTCAGTTACGCCGCGTTCAAACTGCTTGGCATGCTCTTCTACAGAATCGCCAGCCTGAAGGAAGTCAAACGGCGCGACCAAATGGGCGGCGCTCTGGTAGGCTTTCTGCGCGGCTGGGTCTCCATCGGCCTCCTGACTTTCCTTATCTTCCTGCTTCCGATGCCTGACAATTTCTACACTGCCTTCGAAGAATCTTTCTTTGGCCCCACGGTGGCCAAGACGGTCCCATTCATGTTCGAGGTAACAAGCATCACTCATCCGGAGACCCCGAGCTTCATGGAGAAGATTGAAGAGACCTTACTTTTTGCGCCAACTGGCGGCAAAACCGGAAGGGACATGCTTACCGAGGACCGGCAGCAGGTACATGAGATTTTGCGACATATGGAGTTTTTCTTCAGCAACAGCGGCATCGACATCTAAATTGGTTTTATTTCCACCCTGTTTCGCCTATATTATAACCGGCCATAGGCCGGTTTTTTCTTCTGGAAACCTGTGCCATCATGATTGACCAGCACACACTGGAAACACTTGAATTCCCCAAGATAATAACGGCCATCTCGGGCAAGTGCCTGACGCCTTACGGCACGCAGGTGGTTCGCAGTATTGAACCTTTATTTGACAGAGAAGCAATTGAGCGCCGGCAGGATGAAATCGCTCAAATGAAGGATATCATCAATTTCGGCTCGGCAATTCCTCTATGCCGCCTTGAAGACTGCACCGAACTTCTTGAAAGATCCTCTCTGGAGGGGACATATCTGGACCCGGACGAGATATTACGGGTGCTGGAGTTGGTCGAGGTCTCCATTGATCTTCATGGGTACGACCGGGAGGAACGAGAGAAATTCCCGGCTATTGACGAGTACCTGAGAAAAATACGAGCTTTCCCTGAACTGAAAAAGGAGATCAACCGGGCTATTGACGAATCCGGAGATATCAAGGACAACGCCTCATCGAAGCTAAAACGAACCAGACTGGACCTTGCGGACAGTCGCCGGACAATCCTCAACCGCCTGGAGAGCATTCTGGCTCGCCAGCATAAGCAGGCCGGCTGGCAGGACGACGTCATTACCCAGCGTAATGGGCGTTACGTTATTCCGATCATCTCCGGTCAGTACTCGCACAACCTGGGTATCCTTCATGACCGCAGCCAGTCCGGGGCTACCTTTTATGTGGAACCGAATGAGACCGTTGAGCTGAACAACCGAATCAACCAGCTCATGCAGGAGGAACGCGTGGAAATGGATCGGATCCTCCGGGCGATTACGGCGGAGATCGCCCAGCGTGCTGATCCGTTGCAGGAGAACTGTCGATTGATTGGTTTGCTCGATTTCTTCCATGCAGCAGCCGGTCTTGCCAACCAGATTAAAGCCGACCGTCCCGCTATTACCACCGAGCCACAATTGCAGCTTCGTGAAGCCCGACACCCCCTGTTGATCCTGCAGCATGGCGGCATTGATAAGGTAGTACCGTTGACGATCTCAGTGGATGAATCGCGCCAGGGGGTATTGATTACCGGTCCCAACACCGGCGGCAAGACCATCGCGCTTAAAACGATCGGGCTGTCCATCCTGATGGCCCAAGCCGGCCTGCCGATTCCTGCTGACCCCAGATCAGGTACGGGGATATTTGCAAGTGTCTTTGCTGACATTGGTGACGAACAGTCTATTGAACTCTCCCTCTCAACTTTCTCTTCACACGTTGGAAACATCGTCAAGGCAACCAGGAACATCTCACCTGGCACTCTCCTGCTTTTTGACGAGATCGGCGCCGGCACTGATCCCAAAGAGGGAGCCGCTCTTGCTGAGGCCATTATTCTCTATACTATAAAACATGGTGCGAAGCTGATCGCAACTACGCATTACTCACAACTTAAGACTCTGGCGCTGGAACACCCGGAGATAGAGAATGCCTCGCTGGAATTCGACCGGCAGTCGCTGGCTCCAACATATCGGCTGCAGATGGGCATCCCCGGATCATCCTACGCCGTTGAGATTGCCAGTCGTCTCGGTATGAACCCCCAAATATGTAAACAGGCCTCCAGCCTGCTTGGCAGCAGCGAGCGTTCGTTAACAGACTTGATCGCGTCGTTAGAATCGGAGCTTGCCCGCGTCCGCGAGGACAAGACTAACCTCACCGACCGCCTTGCCAAAGCAAAAGAACTGGAAGATTTCTACCGGACGCAGACAGACAGGCTGCAGAAGGAGACTAAGGAGGAGAAAAAGAAAGCGTTGGCGGAAACCGAGCAGCTTCTTGAACAGACCCGCAGGGAAGCCGAGAAACTGGTCGCCGACATTCGGAAAACGCAGGCCTCTGAACGTTCGGTGAAAGAATTCCACCATAGACTCAGGTCAGCCGAGGAAAGAGCTGCCCACCTTCGTGCCAAGTTGGAATCCGAAGCGCAAAGTGCAAAAGAGCCAGCAAGGTTTGAAGCCGGTGATGCGGTGAGAATCCTTTCTCTCAACCAGAAAGGGGAAATCAAGGAACTGCTCGACCGCAACAAGGCTCGCGTGCGAGTCGGTAATGTCACCACGGTTGTCGAACTTCGTAACCTTGAGAAGCTGTCAGACACTCACCAGCCTAAACGACGATCCGCCGGCACCACCTACGATACTGAGCAGGCATCCTCACCGGAGATTCACCTCCGGGGAATGACAGTTGACGAAGCGCTTGAAGCTCTCGAGAGATTCCTTGACCACGCTGTCGTCAGCGGACTGTCTCAGGTGTATGTTATCCACGGCAAGGGAACGGGTACACTTCGCCGCTCCTTGACAGACTACCTCAAGCAACATCCCGATGTAATAGACATCCGGCTCGGCAACTGGAACGAGGGAGGCGCCGGCGTCACGGTTGTCAAACTGAAGCAATGATACCGCAGGAAACAATAGAACAGATCCGTCAGGCGACGGACATTGCCCAGATCATCGGCGAATATGTCCGTCTCAAAAAAAAAGGACGAAACTTTGAGGCCCTCTGCCCCTTCCACACGGAAAAAACTCCCTCCTTCAAAGTTAATACCGAGCGTCAAATCTACCACTGTTTTGGTTGTGGCAAGGGAGGCAATGTCTTCACCTTCCTGATGGAACACGAAAAGATGTCCTTTGTCGAGGCGGTCCGGCACCTGGCCGCCAAGGCGAACATCATCATCCGAGAGGAAGTCTCGGACATCAAACGGGAGCAGCTTGAACGCCTTAATTATGCCCATCAAGTGGCCCTTGAATACTTCCACAAGGTGCTGCACGAACCCAAGTACAAACGAGTCCTTGACGATTATCTCAAGATTAAACGGGGCATTACAGAAAACAGCATTGAACAGTTCCAGCTCGGTCTGGCCGGTGAAAGCTGGGACGGGCTCATTCGATATGCAACTGGGAAAGATCTGAAGATTGAGGATTTGGAGAAAGCGGGGCTGATCGTGCGCTCCGAGAAGGGTCAGAGTTACCACGACCGTTTCCGTTTGAGGTTGATGTTTCCCATCTTTAATTTTAGCTCAAAGCCGATTGCATTTGGCGGTCGGGCGCTGAAAAGAGGGGAACCGGCCAAGTACATCAATTCACCGGAGACACCGCTGTACAACAAGAGCAACGTGCTTTACGGCCTGAACATGTCGCGACACGCCATCCGTGAGACCAGATCAGTTTTTGTGGTCGAAGGTTACTTTGATCTCATTTCCCTCTGGCAAACAGGTGTACTTAACGTGGTCGCTTCATCCGGAACCGCCTTCTCACATCAACAGGCACGTCTCCTGGCACGCTTCGCCGAGAACGTTTACCTTTTTTTCGATGCCGACTCCGCCGGTCAACAGGCCGCCCTTCGCTCTGTTGATGCTCTCTTCGACGCCGGGCTGGAGGTCAGGGTGATTGTACCCCCCGAAGGCGAAGACCCGGACTCTATTGCGCGGGCCTCCGGTCGAGATGGGATTGAGGTCCTGCAGGATGATGCCTTGAGATATATTCCTTTTCGTATTAAAGGTCTTGAGCTTGACAATGCTGGAATCATTGTCAAGGATAAACTCATAAAAGAGCTGAGCAGCCTTGGGGGAAGGATCTCGGACCCTATCCGTCGAGCCCTTTTTATCCAGGAAGCTGCTGATGCTCTCGGGGTAAATGTCACCCTCTTCCGTACTACCGGGGCAACACAGCCAACATCTCAAAGCCTGTCAGGAACCAGACAGAGGGGCCTCCAACGGATTGAGTTTGAGTTCCTCTCTCTGCTGCTTAGCAATCCGGGGCTTATTGATACAGTACTTGAACAGATTTTACCGGACGATTTCGATTCAAAACAGCTCTCTCGCCTTTATTCAGCCATGATCAGCCAGTACCAGAAGGGAGGCTTTATTGATGCCAACCGCCTTGTCGAGTACTTCCAGGATGAAGATTCAGTCTCCCTGCTAACTGAACTGGCCGCCGTGGACTGGGACCAAACCACCGTAGAGAGAGAGATCAGGGACCGGATCAGGGATTTTGTGGAAAGAAAAAAGAAAAAAATCCGCTTACGGCTACAGAAGGAACTAGCTCAGGCCGAAGCAAATGGTGATCAGGATGAAGCGAACAGACTACTCGAAAAATTGAAGAATCATGGCCTGTAATGCTAAAGTCTCTTAGAATTGACAATATTGCCCTGGTGGAATCAGCAGAGTTGCGTTTCGAGAGAGGGTTATCCGTGCTTACCGGTGAGACCGGCGCCGGTAAGTCTGTTATTGTCACCGCCCTCTCTCTTGCCCTGGGTGAAAGAGCCGACCGAGAGTTCATCCGGGCTGGTGAAACCAGAGCCACGGTCGAGGCAACGTTTGACGTCTCGGCGATGTCCGGTCAGTACAAGAAAAAGTACGCCGACGACATCATCGACAACGGCTTCACCGTACTCCGGGAGATCTTCAACAACGGCAGTTCCCGAGTGAAAGTGAACGGCACCGCTTCTACGCTGGGCCGGCTCCGGGAGCTGACTTCCCCTCTAGCTGAAATCCTCGGGCAGCACGCCAACCAGATGCTTATGAGCGAAGAAAACCATCTCCTCTTCCTGGACCATTTTGCTGCCCTTGACATCCTCCGCGAAGAGGTCACGGAGGTTTTCACACAATGGGAAAAAACAGAGACGGAACTCCGAAGAATTCGTTCCCGGCGGGAACAACTGGTTAAAGAAAGGGAACTTTTGCTCTTCCAAAAACAGGAGATCGAGAAGGCGAACGTATCCGTCGGCGAAGAAGAACGGCTTGTGGCAGAGCGAAAAATCCTCGACTCCTCTCGCACCCTCATGCAGTCGGCAGCGGAAGTCCAGAATACGCTTGACCACGAGGACGGCTCCGCTCTCACACATCTCCGGCAGGCCCGTAAAGAGCTTGAGAGAATGGCCGCGATTGATGCCGGACTGCGAGAACATCTCAAGGAACTGACCGACATTGATTACCGGCTGGAAGAAATCCGGCGCTTTGTGGAGCAGTACGGATCAAGCATACCCGATGACCCGGTGCGTCTCGATGATATCAACGCACGCCTTGACGAACTCTATCACCTGAAAAAAAAGTACGGCGGCTCCGAAGAAGCAATCCTGCAGACGTTGAACGAGATTGTAGAAAAGCTGGAAAACCGTCCGGATACCGACTCGCACATAGTCGTTCTGGAAAAACATAACGAGCAACTCCGTAACGAATACACGGAGAAGGCGCTCTCACTGACTGCGGTCCGCCGCAAAGCGGCCGATTATCTCAAGAAACTGGTCGTGAAAGAACTGACCGAACTGGCTATTGACGGTGCCGCGTTTGAGTTTGAATTCCTTTACGAAGATGACCCGGATGGTATCCGGCTTGACGACAGCTTTGTCAAACCACACGCCCATGGCCTGGAAAGCGGACGATTTCTGTTCTCAGCAAATCCCGGTGAACCGCTGAAGTCGCTTGTCAGAACCGCCTCCGGCGGCGAGGTCTCACGCGTCTTGTTAGCACTGAAAGCGACGGAGAAAAAGAACGCCAAGCTGGCGCATTCCCTGCTGGTTTTCGACGAGGTTGACACTGGTATCGGTGGCCGGACAGCCACCGAAGTTGGGCGGAAACTGAAAAATCTCGCCGGCGACTGCCAGCTTCTGGTCATCACCCATCTCCACCAGATCGCCCGCTTCGCCGACCATCACTTTGTCGCCCGCAAAGCCCCCCAGCGGGATGCCCGGACAACCATCTCCGTCACTCGTCTTGAACCCGACACCATCCCATCCGAACTTGACCGCATGATCGCCCTTCCCAAAAAGGCGTGAGGACTCTATATAACGGTAGAGCAAGCAATTCTTTTCCCGATAACGGGATTCCCCCATCAGAGTTTGCCATACAGTGTTCCCTACCAGCAAAGTCTTTTCACAGTGTGACAATCACCGCACTGTGAGCCTCTTTTCGGCATGTCTGATATCACTGCACACAAATTGTAGCAAGATCGTCTATTGGTCGCTTGACAGGGAGTCTGGCGTGATGTAGAATATTGGTGTCAGTAAGGG
>JAOZPL010000097.1:0-960 GCA_029932795.1 Candidatus Zixiibacteriota bacterium
CTGTTGACAGCTTTGGGGTCACTTACTGTGATCGTGTCATAATAGGTGTCGTACGCAAGCCCCGCGATCTCGACCGCCACATTGACATCTCCGGAGTCAACCCCACCTGGAGGTGAGAGCTGCAACCAGCTCTGTGAGTTGGAGACTGTCCAGTTAAGGATTGTGCCCCCCACGTTGGTGATGATAAGCGTCTGTGCCGACGGGTTATCCCCTCCGGCAACGGCATTGAAGAAAAAGGCGGCACTGCTCACACCAATCTCCGGTGGCGGCTCAGCCACATCAAGTGCCACATACAGAAACTGCGGCGAATTTTCAGCCTCGTCCGCTATCACCCATATCGAGTCAAAATAAACCCCTGTCGATAACCCGGTGATGTTTATGGAAACTGTGGCAGTCAAGGGAGTAGTGCCGACAGTCGGGCTTTTCAGCAACCAGGGGGCAGACTCAGAAAGCGTGAGATCAAGCGGTTCGTTATCGGATGTTATGTCAAAGCTCTGTGAGGGTGGAGCCGATGCGCCCTGAATGGCCTCGAAATACAGCGTATCCTCGGAAAGAAGCAGACTGGACGGAACCGACCAGGCGGTATCGTGAACGACTTTGCGTCCGGTCCAGTAAGCCTTGTATTGTTCGCTGTGATCACCCACGAATTTGAAATAAGTACCGCTGCTGAATCTGAGCGTATCCAGCACAATGGAATCACTTACATTCCAGGATGAAAGGGTGAAATAGTAACTGGCCCACCGCTTTCGTGCCGGTGAGGCTAGAACGCCCGAGCCGGAGACACGAGCGCCGCCAAAGAGAAACTGGTGGTCAGCGTTGGTGCTGGCCAGGCTGTTGCCTTTCAGAAGCCAGATACCCATGTTGAATGCCGACACCGCCATCGGTGACGCCACGGCACTATCCATCTGCAGATCAGGATTGTCCCAGGTGAAGCCCATAGATGCCGAGGCAACATTGTTG
>JAOZPL010000097.1:970-7450 GCA_029932795.1 Candidatus Zixiibacteriota bacterium
TTACGTACAGGTCCATCTGTACCTTCAACTGATTCGTGGTAGCATCAGGCAGGACCGAAAACACCATATCTACAGTGTCGGCTGCGAGGCTGTCGGCGGGGTCTTGGACAAACTGAGCTTGTGCCGGAACAACCATACACAGACTGATGAAGAATACAATTGCCGGGAATTTGCTCTTCATTTTGGATGCCTCCATGCAAAGAAGTGTGTGCTCAAATGCTCTTTATCATCCCCATGTAAACACGAATGAATCCAGCCCCGAGTAGGACTTGCGGTTACAGAAAAAACCCTTTGCTAGACCATTCGCTCGACGGGTTTCGTTGTGTGCGACCTTTGCGTAAAGTAAAATGCGAACTTCGCGGCGCAGAGCTTCATGATCCGCCGACTACACCACAAATATAACCCACATGCTCTCAGCTTGTCAAGGATGAAATCAGCCGTCTGAAACGCTTGCTCTGCGAATCTACTTCCTCAGGTACCGGTTGAACCATTTCGATATCCACTCAAGTCGGGCAATTCGGCGATCCGGCCGGCCATGGCGGGACAATCCATGCGGCTCCTGGGGAAAGCGCACCATTTCCACCTTCTTACCCATAACCTTAAGCTTGACAAACATTTGCTCCGCCTGCTCAATAGCGCAGCGCAAATCGTTCTCGCTGTGGATTATCAGCACCGGCGTTTTGACCTTCTCATAATAACTGATCGGAGAGCACTTATCGTAGTTTTGCCGGTTCGTCCATGGGTAACCCCTGAACTCCCGCTCCAGTTCCCAGCCACAGTCTGACGACCCGATGAACGAGGAGAGATCAACTACGGAGCGCTGGGTTACGGCGGCAGCGAAGCGGTCAGTGTGACCAATTATCCAGTTGGTCATGTAACCACCGTATGAGCCACCGGTTATACCCATCTTTTTCGGATTGATGTATCTCTGTTTCTCTAGAAAATCCGCCGCTGCCATGCAATCCCTATAATCAAGCTCTCCCCAGCCGCCGGCTATCGCATCAGCCCAGATTTCGCCTCGTCCGGCGCCACCCCTTGGATTAGTATAAAGAACAACGTAACCCTGAGCTGCGAGGTACTGCATCTCGTGGAAGAAGGTGTGCGCGTATTGCACCCGCGGGCCACCGTGGATATAAAGAATCGATGGGTACCTGCGACTCGACTTGAAATCCGGCGGCGTCACCAGCCAGCCCTGAACCTCAGTGCCGTCGAATGATTTGAACATCACCTCGCGTGTTCGACTCAGCCTGATTTCGCGACGCAGGAACGGATTCAAACCGGTATGCCGAACCATCCTTTTTTCCGCCCCATAACTGGTCGGGCAGGTCACGATGTCGCCCGGATTGTCAATATCTGCAAGAATGAGGGCCGCTACACGATTGCTGCCGTTGAAAGAGGCCGCTTTGACGTGGCATTTCCCTTTGAATACCCGCGTTGGTTTGCCGCCTGCTTTTGGAACGTAATAGAGGTTGGTTGAGCCGGTGTCCGAGGAAAGGAAAAAGAGCCGCTTACCGTCCGCCGACCAGGCAAGTGAGGCGGTTTCATGAACATCCGAAAGGTCAGTAATTGACTGGTCATACGCCATCCGGTCAAATTTCGGCATCAAGTCCCGCGCCCTGGGACGTCCGGCAAGGCCGACCGACCAGACATGGAAGTTGGTGACACCCCAGGCATCGTTCGGGTTATCATGCCCGATATAGCCGATCATTCTGCTGTCCGGAGAAAAGGCAGGTGCTGTGATTGGACCGGCCGGTGTCTCAATCCGCCTTTCCTTACCGCCACCAAAAGGGATAATGAACAGATCGTCCCGGAGTGAATCGATATCGGGATTCCTTGAGCGATTCGACACGTATGCTATCCACCTGCCGTCGGGCGAGACAGCCGGTGACAGATTGTGCCTTTTTCCGCTGGTGATCTTGCGGAGCTTCGCTGATGCGATGTCTATCGCGTATACCTGGAACGTGTCCTTCGGAAGATACCCCTCGCCGTCAAGGCGGAAGAAAAGCCGGGTGATATGACGATAGACCGGCGGCTCCTTTTTCTTTTTCTCATCTTTGATAAAGTGTGAATCATTGTAGCGCAGGCAGAAAACGAGATGTTTACCATCCGGCGTCCACTGGAGCCTGGTAACTGTACCCTCCAGTTCGATCAGTTGCCGCTCGGCGCCGCCACCTGACGGCATCAGGTAAACGCCGACTTTCTTGTCTCTCGTGGAGACGAAGGCCAGCGTTTTGCCATCAGGCGACCAGACCGGACAGTTGTCATTATGGTTCCCGAAGGTGAACTGCTGCGATACCCCTTGTTCGATGCCATGGATGAAAATGTTGGCAAAATACTTGTTTTCCTTCTTATCCATGCGCTCCACCGAGAAAGCGATCTTCTTCTCGTCCGGGCTGAGCGACAAACCCGTTGGGATGCGGAGATTATACAGGTCCTCGGCTGTCAGCTTGCGTTTCTTCGCCTTCCGGCTGGCCGGCTTCTTCATGTGGTTTCTCCCTTGATCTAGCGACTTTTTAACTGATAGCGATAATAATAGACCACCCCACGGTCAACAAGGGAAATATCAGAACTGTTACTCCAGACAGGCAGCCGGACATGTCAGAAGCGCACCCCTTGCCTACAGTTTGTGGTGGTGTAAGATTTCAGGTGGTGTAATGCGACCCCTCCTGAGACCTTTCACGTGGAAGGCTGTCACGCGAGACATCCCTTTTCATCCGGAATATGCCGGGATTCTCCGTCCGCGATGTTCTGGTCGGAACCCGACCTGCTCAATCCTCGGGTTCTTTACTTCAGCAATTGAAGATCTTGACATTCAAGAATTATTAGTGAATTATTAATGTATAAAGGACGAAGTTATACTTATTGAGCGTTTATCCGGTAAAACCCGGCTTATACATAGTGGATGATTAATGGGTTTTTTCAATAAGCTGTTTAATCGGCCTCCGAAGTCAGCTATAAATCTCGGGCGAAACAAACCTTGCTGGTGTGGCAGCGGTAAGAAATACAAAAAGTGCCATTATGTCAAAGACCAGAAATACTTCTCTCAGCTTATTGAAAGGGCCACCTGCAGGGGCTCCACTTGAAGCAGGTAAAAGAGAGGTGAGTTTCACCTCTATCGATTCAGGAACTCGTCGGATTCCCCCCCCATCCACATGTTACGGATTCCGGTCAGAAACCGACCTACCCTTGCTGACAAACGGGAAGCGACGTAGGTCGGGTTCCGAATGAGACGCAGTCGAATGAGAAACCCGACATTCTTAATTATCCCGGATGTGTCGGGTTTCTTGTCCCTATCGGGAATACGGACCCCGACCTACTCAATCTGTCACGCGAGGTCGCATGACAGCACGGTGATATCAAGCTAGTACCCCCAGGGATAAACACTCCTGTCTACGCAATGGCTACCCGAAGGTGCCGAGGAAATGTCAATTGTGAAATCCAGCGGCTCATCACCCTCAGGCAAGTATGGCTCGACAACGACTATCCTGTATTCACCTGCCGGCAGGTTTCTGATTTCATAGTCGATATCAAAAAGGCAGAGACAATAACATATCCCCTCAAGTTCTATCTCTTCTATCGTGATGATGTTGTTTTCAATATCTATATCTGCTGTGATCTCGGGACAGCAGTTGAACCCTGCATTTACGTGTTTGAGAGACAAGATACTCTCTCCATCATATCCCCATTCTATGCAATCCTGGTCTGGCGGGGTATAAGCAGTAACCCTTCCGGTTTCAAATTCTTTACAGCCCGTGTAATCGATCAACTCTCCCGTTGGCCCACCTCCCGGGTTCTGGCACGGTGCCGGTGGGGTGAAGGTGATGAAGAGGTAGTCGATCAAAGCTGTAAGATCGGCGATGTCAACAGTGCCTTCTCCGTCACAGTTCGCTTCCATCAGGCACTGCGGTGGTGTGAAAGTGATAAACAGGTAGTCAATCAACCCTGTCAGATCAGCGATATCGACAAGGCCATCCGGGTCATTGTCTACATTGCCGGTTATCGCACCCTGACAACAATCATGAAAAACAGTAAAGCAGACCCGACCGGACCAGCCGGGATAAATGCATCCGCCTCAGCCGGGTGTCAAACGAAGCCATTGCCATTTGCCGTCCGGCGGGAACCAGCTTGAGTCGAGGCAGATGTGTTTGCCCTTATCCTCCTCTCGAGTCTGAATGATAATTTCATACACATCTCCCTCATAGTAGGCTGGCAGACCTTTTGTGGAATCCTCAGCCGTACCGGTGAAGCCAAGCGTATCGCTGCCCATCCCATCGGTGCTGACCTGTGTGACATAGAACTCGTCGAACAAATCCTCAAAAGCCGAGTCTACCCATAAGAAACGAACTGAAGAGTCGGCTATGGTATCCCGGTAAGGGTAACTCCATTGCGCACCATCATCGGACCACAACCGGAAACCGCTCCATATCTTGAATGGCGCTGGGTACATATTGGTGATCCTCAGGAGAAACCTGTGTTCGGCGCCCGCCAACAACAGGGTGTCGTTCAGAGAATTCGTGACGCCCTCCAGTGATATCCCCTGTTGCGCAGACGTAATCCCACAACCGACGATCAACAATAAAACAGTACGCAGAAAAAGCTGCTTCATGCCTTGCTCCCGCTGTTATTAAAAGGGTAGGCGGATAAATAGTAGCCAATATAAGTCTACATTCATTTTCTATAACTTAACTCTCAAAGGTTTTTCTGTCAATGTCTTTCTGCACCGTAAGCTGATTCCATTCAGGCTAGGGGCAGAAGTAGGTCGGGTTCCGAATGAGACGCAGTCGAATGAGAAACCCGACATGGTTCGTGTGGTGTCAGGCGACCCCGCCTGACACTTTTCAATCGGAAGGCTGTCACGCGAGGTCGCATGACAGCACGGTGATCTGTCCCTTTGTTTGCTCAGAGACGGACAGACCCAGAGGTCTGCCGCGCACTCAACCTTCCCCAAGCACAAACCGTTTCAATCTGGTACGATCAGCCGGTTCGAGGATAAAGCTGCCGCCCACGAAGGCGACGATGGTTAACAAGATGGTACCGGTGAAGAAACTGACCCAGTTCAGCGGCGGCAGCCAGTGTGTTATCAGGAATGCCGTCGGCGCACAGATACAGACCGCCAGAAAACCGGACGCCGCACTCCTGAGGACAATACGTCCGAACGGCACCTGTATTGCCTTTGACATCAGGTACGGGTACAGGGTAGTATAGAGCAAGAGTTGTGGAATTGCTGCCGAGATCGCCATGCCGATAATGCCGTACGGCCGGATCAGCAGCAGGGAGAGGAGAATTTTCAGCGAGGCCTCCGCGATCAGTACATACAGGAGGTATTTGTGACGGTCGATGCCGAAAAGCACGGCGTTGCCAATGATCTGCGGGATAAAAAAGGCGCTGCTGACCGACAGGATTATCATCACGTTCGCCGCGGCGGCAAACTCCGGCACCAGCCAGAGAGTCACAAACGGCCTGGCCCAAAAGACAACACCCACAGCGATGAAGAACGAGATATACGATGTGTATTTTATCCCTTTGAGATAGACACGCCGGATGATCTCCATATCGTGCGTGGCTTCCCAGTGCGACACTGCCGACGTCAGCGGTGAGCCGATTGAATTGATGACATCCCGGAAGTAGAGTATCAATTGTGCCCCGGGACCATAGATGCCGGCAGCGGCGGTCGAGGTCAGCAATCCGAGCAGGACGGTGTCCGTATTGAAAATGACCAGCCAGGCCAGAGTGATGCCGAACGATATCCTGGAATAACTAAAAAGAGTAGACGCCGTTTTTCGATTCGCGGTTTTCAGATTAATTGTCACTGCCGGAAAGAGCTTCTTCAGCCAGCAAATGGCAGCTATCTGACGAAGCAGACTAACCACCAGAATCGTCGTGGCTAACGGGACCAGCCCGTATCCGCTGGCCAGCAGCCAGACCATGACCAGCACCCGAATGACTTCCTCAACCATGTGCAGAGCATTGGCCACATCATGTCGCTGGAAACCACCCAGAGAACCTCCGAACGGTAGAAGGTAAAAGCGGGTGCCCAGGTAAAAGCCGATGATGATCAGCGCCGAGCGTCCTTCCTCGCGGAGAAAGGCATCACCAATCTTGAAGTAGTCGAACAAAAAGATTGCTGTCAGCCAAACGCCGACTATTATTGCGGTGCCGACCAGGATATACATAAATGAGGCGGTATTGAGAACACGGTTGACGCTGGGGATATCATTTTGACCCAGGAATTTTGAGAGATACCGAATGAGTGCCTTCTCCAGACCGAAATCCAGAAGCGAGAAGTAATTGACGGTTTGAAAAATAATTACCCAGACACCGTAGCGATCACCACCCAGAACTGACGTTATGAACGGGACAAAGAAAAAAGTAATGACAACCCTGAGCCCGTAAGCGACCCACGAGGAGAATATGTTTTTCGCCAACTGGCGACGTCTTAGAATCAATACGGCAGCCTCTTGCAACAAAGACAGGCAGAGT
>JAOZPL010000098.1:0-3610 GCA_029932795.1 Candidatus Zixiibacteriota bacterium
ATGTCCACGTAACTTCCGGTCACACGAGCGGCAATAATAAACGATTGGCCTGTTGGGGTACGCCGAGGGTTGCGATTGATGGTTAGTCCAAAGAAGCCGCGCTGGACTACCTGGTTCCAGTTTAACAGCCCGGAGAGATGCCCGGTGCGCACCAGCGGCTGAAACCGGAGCCGACTGTCACCTGATGAGAACAAGTAACCGGTATATAACGCCACCAGTTCCTGCAGTCCGGCGGTAGCTATGTTCTCCTGGTTAAATGACTCGACCGATTCATTTCCTTTGCCGATGAATATAATCTCAGGTTGAAGCTGGCTGAGGGCTGGATGAGGGTTATATGTGTCCCAGACGATTTGGGAGGTGTTCCAACGGACCCCTATGCTGGCCATTAACGCCCGTATATCACCCTTCTCCTTGGGTTGTGGTCCCTGCTGCCGCATGAACGGGTTCATCTGTGCCCCGGCGGGCAGGACGGGTGAAAGTCCCGGGTTTACCAACGGAAGTGGATCTACAAAAAGCAACGTCGGGCCACCCGCCAAAATGTACTCCTCAAGATTATCCATCTCCTCCTGTGGCAGGGACGACGGCAGGACTACCAGCAACCCATCCAGCTCCTCTGAAATTGGTTCTGAAGCGCTCACGTTAACCACCTCGTACTGCTTTTTCAGTTCGGAGACGATAGACCACGGGGGGGTGGAATTCATAGTCTGGAAGTCGAAACCTCCCGATAGTTTGGCTTCGGTTGCCAGCACACCCACTCTCTTCCTCTTGGCTTTAGCCACCACCCGGATGCTTCGGATAAGCTCGTACTCCGTCGGCAGACCAACATCGAAGAATGGAATGACCTCCTGACCGGCACCACTTGTGAAAGCTACACCAAGAAAGATCTTGGCTGTACTGATCCGGGCACTCTCGGTACTGACAACCTCACGAGGCTGAATACCGAACTTATCGCGGGCATCACGGGCTTCTTCAGTAAACGGTTGCGTGTCGTGGATAAGCACCTGCACCTTGTCCCCCGCCACGGCATCTATCTCCTGCAGCATACTGAGGAGATTAGCGCGAGTTTCAACATACTGGCGCGGTACCTCCGGACTGATAAAGGCTTGGATAAGCACCGGCCGGTCGTCACGCAGCTCGCCCAGAAGTTGTTTGGTTTCATCTGAAAGCGAATGCAGACGCTCGGCCGTGACATCGAAGCGCAGACTGCCCCGGGCGAGAATGACATCGGCACTGATAACTACCACTATCACAGCCACTGCTCGCACCAGTTGATGCACCCAGTATCGGTAACCGTCGCTCTTGAGTGGCCAGTGGCGACGCCCAAGCAGTATCACATTAAAATAGAGCATCAAGCCGCCGATCGACAGGAAATACAGCACCGCCGACAGACTGATCACGCCCTTTGCGAAATCCGAGAAGTAGCCAAACACCGACAGTGGAGCCAGCCCCTGCTGCAGCCATTCACTGATTGTCCAGTCAGGTGAGGCCACAAGAACGAAAAATGAACAGAAAATCGCCCCAAGGATAAAACCAACCGTCACATTGCTTGTCAACAGCGAGGCCAGCATGCCTACCGCTATCAGGGCCGCGCCAATCAGAAAATAGCCGATATAGTTGCCAAACATCAGGCCTATGTCAGGGGAGCCAAGCCAGAACAGCACAATTACATGACTGACTGACAGTAACAGTGAGACCGTGTACACACCGAGCACTGCGAGGTATTTACCGATTACGATCTCAACATCCGTGGCAGGCAGGGTCAGCAACAACTCATCGGTACCCTGCTTTTTTTCCTCAGCCCAGACGCCCATGGTAAGAGCAGCCACAAAAAAAAGAAGAATATACGGGAAATATGCATTCAGCTGGTCTAGGTTTGCCAGATTGTTCGCGAAAAACGGCTGCTGCCAGAAGGCTGCTGCCGCCGATAGGAAAATGAAGAGCGTGACAAAAATGTACCCTGTGGGGCTGCTGAAATATGACCGCAGGTCACGTTTGAAAATAACCGAGATAAGTCTCCAGTTCAGTCTCATGCCGCACCCCCATTCCCAGATGATACAGCCGCTTTACTATGACCGGTTAGCCTATAGAAAGTCTCATCCAGAGAACCTTCCCGGGTGAGTTCGTCCGGCGTGGCATCAAGAAGGAGCCGTCCCTCGTGAATGAACAATACGCGGTCGGCTACTGGTTTCACTTCCTGAAGAATGTGGGTGGATATCAGGATGGTTTTCGTCTTGCCCAGCTCAACAATGTTGGAACGGAAAACACGGATCTGGTTAGGATCCAGTCCCGCCGTTGGTTCATCCATGATCAGTACCTCCGGATCATGCAGCAGTGCCTGAGCCAGGCCAACCCGCTGCCTGTACCCGCGGGACAGCTTGCCGATCGGTTTTTCTAACACCTCATGGAGTGCACACTGTTCGGTCACTTTCTTCACTGCTTCCCGAAGTCTGCCACCGGACAATCCCCTGGCTCCACCAAAGAACCGCAACAGCTCCAGCGGCGTCATATTGTCATACAGCGGACCGTTCTCCGGAAGATAACCAAGCCGGCCGGAAGCTGCCAGACGTTGCCTATGCACATCAAGCCCGGCGATAAAGGCGGTTCCCTTGCTAGCCGCGAGGAAACCACTCAGGATTTTCATGGTCGTGGTCTTACCGGCACCGTTGGGCCCCAGGAAAGCCACTATCTGACCTTTGGGGATCGAAAAAGTGACATCCCTGATAGCCACGAACGGGCCATAGTATTTACTCAGTCCACGGGCCTCAATCATGGCCGGAAAAGAATCTTGAGACATGAAACTACCCCTTGCTCAGTATATATGTGTCCGTTCTCGGATCTCTTATGGTGTTGCCTATTCACGCGAAACGCAGCCAAAATAGTTGTCTAATACAGGCCTGTCAAGTCGCACCGGAGGCAATAACATAGACAGACGCATCCACACACGATCGGATCCAATCTTACACTTATAGTCACAAATGCCTGATAAGTTCCTGAGATCACAGGGTACAGCCACGGTTGCAACAGGAACACATGGTTGGGGGTCGGCTCCGGCAATACTAATCGGCTCAGCGTCTGGCCATCTCCCCGCGTCGACGGATAAAGACAATCACGGAGCCGAGCAGAATCAGGGTTGTGCCTGCCCACACCAGATTAATCATCGGCTTCTTTGAGATGTCCATAATTAGGCGGTCAGGAGGAGACTTGGGAAGCAGTTCTGGAATCTCTATAACAACGGCTTTCTCGTCGGCGAGAATCCGGTCAATTGACACCTCGTACACCTGTCCTGCAATCACCAGTTCGGCTGGCTCCTTGACAACACTCGGTTGGCCGAAAAGATCCTCACTGTGCACAACTGCCGGCCTGATTGTGGCTGTCTCCCCGTCGTGCTCAACTGTGATCTCAGCAAAGACTCTGAGACTTTCCACCTCCACCTGCTCGTGGCCTTCCAGATCGAAACCTGCGAATGTCAGTGTAAGATCGCCGACCTGCCGGTTCTCTCCCTTCTTGAGCTTCAGGGCACCGGCAGGCTCCAGATTTTCAACCCGTTCAGGGGCAAAATACAGATCGAACAATAATGAACGGACGATATACGGCTGTCGCATCATACCAT
>JAOZPL010000098.1:3620-7431 GCA_029932795.1 Candidatus Zixiibacteriota bacterium
TCATTCATCCGCTCAGAGTAATACAGTTGCGGGCGGATCTCGACCGTGTCTGAACCGTCATCAACCGACAATATCAACTCGTTGTCAGGTTCCAGGATATCACTGGCCATCCCCTCATACTCGATAGCGAGACCGTGAGCAACCCCTCTCTCCTCTCTGGGCAGAACCAGTTTAACGTTGGAGTCAAAGGCTGAGGACGCAAGAATCCCCATGAGCAGCAGGCCGAAACCAAAATGAGTTAACGGCCCCCCCGAGAGCTTCCAGCGCCCGGGGAAATAACCGGTCAGCGAAATAAGATTGGCAATGACTGCCATCGCAGCTGTGGAAAAAAAGAGCAAATACAGGTAATCTCTGACACCGAGCACCAGCCCGACGGCAATAGTGACCAGGAAGGCGGCCAGGGCCGGTATCAGCGCCTTGCGCAGGTCGGACTTAAGAAGGAACACACCGGTTGCCCCCACCACCAGTGTGAACAGAACACTGAAAGTCAAACCGGCCGAAAGAACAAAATAGAAAAGTCCAAATCCGAAAGCGGTTGAAAGGATCAGAACCGCGGTCACCCGGTACCTCGCGTTTGGCAATCGGTAGTCGGCAGACTTCAAATGCGGGGAAATACTGACCAGACAGGCCATAAGGATAGCCAGAGGCAATGCAAAGCTATTGTAAGTGGCAACATCAGCGGCCCGTGGCTCACCCCCAAAAAGCCCCGTCAGAATCGGCAGCGATGACCAGAATAACACCACCACACCAAAGATAAAAAGCAATGTCATAGCTGCAAAAAGAGAGAAATCACGACCGAAGTAATTGTACTCCAGCGGTGCAGACTCAATGGTATTGACACGCCAGAAAAAAAGTACCAAAGCTAACACGGCGAAGAAAAGCATGAATGCTATCAGAAGGATATTAATCCCCAGGTCAGTAAAGCTGTGCACAGAGAAGTCCCCTAGTACACCGCTGCGGGTGAGAAAGGTAGCATAGACAACCAGAAGGAAGATGAACGCCGTCAACATCAGGTTACTCTTCCGAAGGGATCCGCTACGTTTCTCAATAATCAGACCATGCACCAGTGCCAGAGTCACCACCCAGGGAACAAAAGATGCATTCTCCACCGGATCCCACCCCCAGTAGCCACCCCATCCCAGGGTTTTGTAGGCCCAGTAGCCACCCAGAACGTTCCCCACACCTAGCAGTAATGAGCAGATGGCCACCCAGGGGAATGCCCGCTTTACCCAGTCCGAGTATTCGTTCTGGATTAACGCTGCCATAGCGATTGCGAAAGGTATTCCTGATATGGCATAACCCATGAAGATGGCCGGCGGGTGCACCACCATCCACGGATCACGAAGGAGTGGATTCAGCCCAAGACCATCGCCCGCCTGCCCGGGCAGGAGCGCAAACGGCGACAGCTTGATCAGAAGCAGCAGAAGGAAAAGATTGATAACGGTATACACTGCCATGGCATGGTTTCTATACCGCCCTCCCCACTTCATTACCAGGTAGCCACACAGGGCGCTGAAAAACAGCCACAGAAGATACGTTCCTTCCTGACCACCCCAGAAACCTGACAGGAGGTAGAAGAATGATTCGCCTCGTCGGGAGTACTCAAACACGTATTTGAAGGCAAAACTATGGGAAAAGAAAAGATAGTAAAGATAGACAACCGCCAGGAGTGTAAAGAACACAAAGAGGAAATAGCTGCGTTGGGCCAGTGATCGAAACGATTCCTTCCCACGAGCGACGAGTACAAAAGCGATGCCGGCCAGAACATTGGTGAAAAGAGCTAACCAGACGGCAAGATCACCCGGCACTTCAGGTCCCATTGCTAAGCCCCTGAGGAGTCGAGTGCTTCTTCATGTTTTCGTATATCCTGGTATTCATCGCCCCCTTCACCCTGGTATTTTGAGGGACATTTTACAAGTAGCCGATCGGCTACAAAGACGCCACCATCGTCCGGTTTCCCTTTTAACACCACCGAGCTGGCCTGGCCGAAATTGCCGGGAACAACACCGTAGTACACTACCGGTAACCTTCTGGCGACAGTGGTATCAGCAGCCTCCGGATCGTATATGGCGAATTCAAGACAGGCATCGTCAGTATTATAGGTAACGGCGTCAAAATCGATCACCCCCATCACCTGGACCATATGCCTGCTCGACCTCGCCTCTTCAATAGAGACATACTGGATGGTAGTCCGAAAGAATGCCGAGGTTCCCCAGATAAGGAAAACAAGGAGTATAACGCCGCCCAGAATGTGCCTGGCTTTCATTAAGAGCGTTTCTCCAGCTTCTTGATCTTCTTGTCCAGGCGCATCAAAAACAGGAACAACCCAATCCAGATGACCAGCGCAACAAACATGGCAATATAGTTGCCGTCCATAGCTTATACCTCCTCCAATCGGGATCGAATTAACGCCTGCACCCGGCGAGCCAGGGAAAAGATCCAGAGAAAAAGGGCGGTGAACACCGCCAGCGACAGGAAGAATACAACTCGTACTGAAGTCCCCATACTGAAGCTCAAGTCCCGGGCAACAATCGAGTCTTCCGGGTGAAGCGAGGGTAAAACCCGGGGAACAACAAAGATCAGAAACGGCACCGTGATAAAGGCGAAGATCGAGTAAACTGCGGTTAGAGCTGCCCGTCTCTCCTCAATCTCAATCGCTCCTCGCAGGGCGAAATAGGCACCGTAGATCAGCAGCAACACAAAAATAGACGTCTCTCTCGGATCCCAGTTCCAGAACGAACCCCAAGCAGTTCTGGCGAAGATAGAACCGGAGATGGTAGCCAGAAAGCAAAAAACGAAACCCAGTGCGGCAGCAGTTGTTGCCCGGTCATCCTCAATCAGAGACTTGTTTTTCAGATACCGAATTGAGTAAATCATCGACAGGGCGAAAGCCAGAACCGATATCCAGGCCTGCGGGACATGGTAGTACAAAATCCTGCTTGACTCGCCGATTTGCTGTTGCGGCGCCGGCAGAATAAAGCTCAGAACAATCATTGCCGACATGCCGGCAAACAACAACCATTTACACCACATAATAGACCTTCTCAGAACAAGGGACAGCGTTTCGGCCCATTATATGGCATATCAGGAAAAGTGCAACCCGTTTTCGACGGCTTCGGGAAACGCTCTGATATTCTCGCAGCCTTCGTTCCATGATTCTTTTTGTCAGCCCCTGTAGCTGTGGCTGAAGTGACCGATATTCTGACAGTCAGTGATTACTGCCGGAGAAACAGACTAAGATGAAGAACATTGGACTCATAACCAGCGGCGGTGACTGTGGCGGCGTCAACGCGGTTGTCAAGGGCGCGGCTCAAATGGCCACCCGCAATGGATTAACCGTTTTTGCCATCCCCAACGGATACGCCGGTCTCTATAACCTTATCAATATGCGCCATTTGGTGGAACTAACCCCTGCCCGCGTCGATTCATTCTCGATCGGCCTGGCTGGCTCGGAGGCCGGGCACTCTCGCGTTAAGATCGCAACCATCAAGGATGAGGAGAAATATCAGCGGATTAAATACGGCCTGGCCCGGTTTGGAATTGACGGTCTGGTCATCAGCGGCGGCGATGACACGGGCTCGGTCGTGATGGATTTGGCGGCCCACGGGATCAGTTGCGTACATGCCCCCAAAACGATGGACCTGGATCTGGTCCCGTACTCCGTTGGTGGTGATTCCACAATTAACCGTATTGGCTCCCTGGTACGCGAATTGAAAACCACCGGGCGCACACACAACCGAATCATAATCGTTGAAGTCTTTGGCCGCTATGCCGGACACACAGCCTTTCGGGGTGGCATTGCCGGTGAAGC
>JAOZPL010000099.1 GCA_029932795.1 Candidatus Zixiibacteriota bacterium
ACCACATTCAGGAGTTTACCCATGGAAATCAAGCATTAAAAGTAAAGGGAGCTTTGCCCGATTCCTAAGGGTTCAGTTTTCGCCTTAGCCGGGCACAGAAGGATCCGTCAAGGTTATCAAAGTCGGGGTATGTTTTTACGAAACCACGTTCGTTCACCAGTGAGCTGTCAAAGAACTGAGCGGCGGACTCGATTTCGAAGTTGTTGTTGCGCAGCAGGAACTCTTCAACTATCTGGTCGTTTTCGCGACGGATGATGGTGCAGGTGGAATAGACCAGCACCCCGCCCGGTTTGAGCAGTCGAGCGGCCCGGTCAATCATCTTGCTCTGGATTTTCATCAGGTTGTCGATATCCTGGGGTGTTTTTGACCAGCGGAGATCGGCCAGTTTTCCCGCTGTTCCCCAGCCGGAACAGGGAGGGTCCAGAAGGACGCGGTCAAACGGGCCACCTTTGAATTCGGCCATGTCACAGGCCACCGGTGCGATTATCTTGATACCCAGCCGATGGGCGTTTTCCACCACGGTTTTCAGCCGGGCGTGTGATTTGTCCACCGCTGTTATCCGTCCCTTGTTCCTCATGCGAGCGGCGGCGTACGTTGATTTGCCCCCCGGTGCAGCAGTTAGATCGACCACCCCACTGCCCGGCTTGGGGTTCAACAGCCGAACCGGCAGCCCGGCCGACTCATCCTGCACAAACACTTTACCGGTCCTGATCAGCTCCGCTTCCAGCGGTAGCCCGCTCATCTCGATATGGATGAACTCGGGCAGGTACTTGCCAAATGAGAATTCGACATTGTTCTTCTGGAGAATGTTTGTGACCTCATCCGGTTTTGCCTTCAGGTTGTTGATACGGTAGGTAACCCGGGGAGCTCTATTGTAGTTGATCAGGAGCTGCTCGGTCCTTTCGAAACCAAATTCGGACAGGCAGTACTGCACGAAGTAATCCGGGTAGCTGTGGTAAATGGAGAGGTACTTCGCCGGGTCCTCATGCTTATCAGGAAAGACCACCTTGTGCGGCTCGCGCAGCCGGGCGCGCATGACGGCATTCACCAGTCGGGCCTGCGACTCCTCGGCGAAATGGCGGGCGAGATTTACAGACTCCGATACCGCGGCAGCGGCCGGGACACGATCCGTGAAAACCAATTGGTAGAAACCGAGGCGGAGAATGTTGGACAGTCTGGGTGAGAGTTCAATTGAGGGTCGAGCAAGGTAGAACCTTATCTCATGGTCAAGGTGCTGACGCATCTTGATCGTGCCGTTAACCAACTGTTGCAGGAAACGAATGTCAATCGGGCGAAAACTCCTTCGACGTATCGCATTCTTGATCGCTTCTTCCGTCTGTTCTCCCTGCTCGACGTAGATGATCGCCTCGAGGGCTGCAGCCCGAACCGGGTCGAACTTGTGACCAGAAGCGTTTTTCTTTTCCTGTGTCATAGTAGCTTACAACTCCATGGGATCGGTTTTCCGGCCATCCTTCTGCAGTCGGTACATCTCGCGACGGTGGAGCGGTAGTGCAACAATGTCGTACCGCAGCCCCTGACGGAGAAAATGAAGAACCTCGGTTGGTCGCACATAACCACCGTCGCCTAACCCGAGCACCATGATCAGTTCGTCATCCTCCGTGTGCACCTCATAAATTGGCGGGCGAATATCAACCAGTTTTGATTGCTCCTTGCCCGAGCGTTCAAACTCCAGACTTTCGGAACTAAGCAGTTTCTCAATAGCCGCTTTCAGTTCGTCCAATCTGTCCCAAGCCTCAAGCGGCAGCGTGTAAACAGCCCGGTTCAGGGCGGAGGATAATGAAGCACTTTTACCGAGGACGGCTTTCGCGTCGTAGAGAACCGTTCCCTCAGGCATTGTCGCCATCAGATTCTGTATCATGTATGGCATAAGGTTTGTCTGGAGGGTAATGTCGACGTACTCGGCGCTGGATGTGAACCCCAGAGGCAGCGGCGGGCCAAAAGACAGTTTCATGGTCGGGTTGTAGCCCAGGCTGTAGGCGACCGGTAGCCGGGCTCGCCGGATGGCTCGCTCCATCAGGCGCAGATTGTCCAGATGTGACATATACCTGCAGCGAGCGGTTTTTCCCCAGCGTATGCGCACCCGGTTCTTGGTCGGGGCTACGGAACTGCGGGTTACAACTCTCTTTTTACCACGACCAAAAGCCGGCTGACCGACGTGGTCGCCTTCATCGGACTCTCCGACGGCAACGTGGTACGGTGTGAAGGTCTTTAGCTGGCCGGAAGTGCGATTGCGTTCTGCTTTCAGGCGCTCTACCGAGACACGTCTCCGGATGTGTGACCACGGCAGTTCCTGTGAGAAGGGAATGGCCTGCATCAGGGTCAGTGGATCAATGTGGTGTTTTTCAAAGGCGGCCAGCCATTTGTCGAAGTCGAAATCCTCGCTCCAGCTATCGAAGCGGCAGCCCGATCGGTAAGCGGATTCGATGACATCGGCCAGAAGCCTATCACCGCGTCCCAGGATACAGAGAAGCATGGACATCTGCGTGCTGTGATGTTTGAAATGTACCTGGCTCAACCGGGCATGTCGTTTCACGAATCTGATTCTCTCGTAGATAACGTCCTCGGGGAAACACTCGTCCCACTGGAAGGGTGTATGCGGTTTGGGAATGAACGGCGACAGAGTGACATTGATGGACGCTTTCCCCCGAAATTTGCGGCTGATCTGGTGAATGTTGCGGCAGACATTTGCGATTCCCAGCAAGTCCTCTTCGGTTTCAGTCGGCAGCCCGATGATGAAGTATAACTTGATTCTGGTCCATCCTCTTTCGAATGCAAGCCGTGCTGTATCGTAAATGGCGATGTCGGGGAAGCTCTTACGAATGAACAGGCGCAACCGTTCTGTTCCCGCTTCCGGTGCGATCGTCAGTCCGCCACGGCGGACTTGGCTGACGGCATCAAGAAGGTCGGGCGAGATGGAGCCCGGTCGCAGCGATGGCAATGTCAGCGAGATTCTCTGGGGTACAAGACGTCGCCCCAGTGTGGTGGCCAGCGAATCAATATCCGGGTAGTCAGAAGTTGACAGGGAAAGGAGACTCACGGCGCCGTAGCCGGTATGGCTGATCTGGGTGTCAACCTGCCGGATAATATCTTCTTTGCAACGCCAGCGAACCGGTCGGTAGATAGGACCGGCCATGCAGAAGCGACAACCCTGAGGACAGCCCCGCATTATTTCCACGCCGAGATGGTCATGCACTATCTCGATAAGAGGTAAAAGTGGTTTTGCCGGATAATACTCTGGTTTTAACTCAACAACCACGCGTGGCTTGATGACATCCGGAGCGAAGTCAACTGTTGGCTTGTGGTGGTCGTTGTAAAACGCCGGTATGTACACGGATTCGACTCGGCGACAGATCGCTTCCAATCTGGCGACACGTGGGTGCCTGCGAGTCTCATACAGGACGCTGAGGATCTCCGGTAATCCTTCCTCACCGTCACCAATGTAGAACAGATCGATAAACGGGGCCAGCGGCTCCGGGTTATAGACAGCCGGGCCGCCGGCCATTATCAACGGGTGCTGATCGGTACGGGCCTTCGAACGGAGGGGAATCCCGCCAAGGTCCAGCATGGCCAGTACGTTCGTGTAGACTGTCTCTTCGACGAGTGTGAAACCGACCGCGTCAAAAGCGGACATCGGTCGGGACGATTCAAGCGCAAAAAGCGGGATATTCTCGCGCCGCATGATCTCTTCGGCGTCACGGTCGACAGCGAAAGCTCGCTCGCAGAGAAAGCGGTTGTCATTGTTAATGATATGGTATAAAGTTTGCAGGCCGACATAGGACATCCCCAGTTCATACTTGTCGGGATAGGCATGCAGGTAATTTGTCCGGCCCTCGGGATCCTTGATAATCTGCCCCGGCTCACCCCCGGCGTATCGGCCAGGTTTGATGACGTAAGGGAAAAACTTCTTCTCCAGCAAATCTCTCATCTGGAAAACATGTGCTACGGTTCCAAGGTGGACTATCAACAGATAGGATAAACGATTGGCGGATTCGGCGCAACTCGAAAAACAGGCTGACGAGCGCCTGTCTGTTGAAGGTCAATCAAGCGTCAAGTACGGAATAGCATTGGCGATCAACTCCCCCGGACCATCCTTGACGAAGCGGTAGAACCCGGCGGCGGCGATCATTGCAGCATTGTCCGTGCACAGTGACGGCGAGGGATAGAACAACCGCCGGTTGTGCTGACCGAGTTGTTTCGCCATCATCTGCCGAAGCCGGCTGTTAGCCGCCACTCCGCCGGAGATAGTCACATCGCGAATGCCCTTCTGGGACGCCGCCTTGGTGGTCTTTTCGACGAGGACTTCTACCGCAGCCTCCTGGAAGGATGCCGCGATATCCGCCCGGTGTTTTTCCAGTTCCTCCGGGCTCAGTTTCTTCAGGTGGAGTGCGACCGCCGTCTTCAGGCCGGAGTAAGAGAATTGGTAGTCCTCATGTCTCACCGCGCGCGGGAAGCGAACGTAACGGGGGTTACCACTCTGTGCCAACCGGTCAAGTTCCGCACCACCGGGGTAGCCCAGATCCAGTAACTTTGCAACTTTATCAAACGCTTCGCCGGCGGCGTCGTCTTTAGTGCGCCCCAGGATATGGTAGTTGCCAAACTCAACCACCTCTACGAGCAAGGTATGTCCGCCGGAGACGATCAGGCTTAGATGATGCCTATCCAGATCATGATGCTCCAGAACATTCGCCGCAAAGTGGCCTTCGAGATGATTCACCGGCACGAATGGTATTCCACGTGCGTATGCCAGGCCTTTGGCAAAGGTCAGGCCAACGAGGAGCGGTCCGATCAGCCCCGGTCCCATGGTAGCGGCGACGAGACCAATATCTTCCAGGGTAACATCGGCTTCGGAGAGGGCCTGATCGAGGACTGGAATGATTGTTTTGACATGTTCCCGGCTGGCAACCTCGGGGACAACACCACCAAACCTGACGTGAGCCGCCTGCGAGAGAATCACATTGGAGAGGATATCGCGGCCGTCCCTGACCACAGCCGCCGCGGTTTCATCACACGATGTCTCAATTCCCAGAATCAGCATCGTGCCTAACGATTATCAATACTGAGTCGACGGACGACCTTTTCACTTTGAAATCTAAAGGGCAGTCGATCTTGAGGGCGGCCAGCCCGTCGGGGCTGACCTGACGGTAATCAACCGATACGGTCAGCGCATTGCGGTTCAACAGATCGATGTCCTGGGGCGGTCCGGTCAGTTCGACACGGACTGTTGACGGCTCGGTGGTAACCACCTGATTGGGTGGAGAGTTGAAGACTACCACGGTAAGGTCGTTATATACGCGCGTTTTCACGGGGACGACCTCGATGGAAACGGTCACCGAATCAGGGCGAACCCGGTAACCATAACCGGATGGTGTGACCAGCTGCAGGGTTAAGGTGATACTGTTGCGGAGCGAGATCAACTCCTTCTTCTCTGTGAATATGGTTGTATAACCACTCAGTGCTGACCTTGGTCCCACCAGTTCCACTTCAGCCGGCAAAACGGTAATCTCCCGGCTCACTGCAAATCCCTCATCTGCAACAGCGTCAATATCGGATGTCACCGGCAGCGTGACGACGGCTTCGGGATCGATGTTCAGGACCACCTGGGTAGGGAGGACAACCTCATCAAGTGAGATCTTGCCTGAGGGATTGATCAGGGAAGTGTTGGTTGCATTAAGGTTCATACTGTAACGTCCGGCCGGGTACTGCGTGGCGTTGATACGCAGACCGCGATGGCGCCATTTCTTTCGCATCAGGTCCTTGCCGTTAGCTGACACTGTTACCAGAAGCGAATCCGGCGGCGGCTTGGCCAGAGTGAGGGAATCCTTTAGGGCAATTTCGGTGACCGGCATATTGAGCTCGTAGTTGTACGTTTTCTCCGTGATCACATGAAACCAGACCAGAAAGCCCATAATCAGGGCGATCGCTTTCAGCCAGAAATTATCAAGTAGCTTCATTACAGAGACTCCATCACAATGTGGCGTGTCCTGCCTGTCAACACGTACCTCAAGTAGTCTAAGAAATCAACAGTGGTCAGGCAACCCTTATTGCGGTCAAGCCAAGTGTCATCAGTCAATCCGCTCGGGATTGTTCCACAAAAAGCGGGTCAGACCCTGGTCGGTGCCGATCCAGATGTAGTCGCCGTCCAGAAGGAGAGCATTGACATAATTGGAAGCCAGGCCGTCATCGGTTGTGAAATCACGGCTGAATGCCCCGGGGCGATCCAGAAAGATGATGGTCATGCCCTGATCCGACGCTACCGCAAGAATCTTGTCGTTGACAGCCAGCGCCCGGCTGTCGACCCGTCTCAAAATATCCTGAAACGGTTCCGTGGCCCCCGTCTTAAGGTTCAGGCTAAGTACCCCGGCATCCGAGGCAAACCAGACCTGGTTCTCATAGTGCTCAATGTCATAGACGCGGCTGAAAAGAACCCCGTGGGGATCGTTGAATTTCTGCAGCACGCCTGTCTCCAGAGAAAGCCGGTAGGCACCAATGCCGGATGCGATCCACAGGAAGTTTTCCACGACCTCCAGATCATAAATCAGATGATTGGAGAACTGGTTGGCGTACAGGTAGCTGATCGAGTCGTTTGTGAAATCAATAAGGTTCAGACCGCGGATAGTCCCCACAAACAGGGAATCGCCGACTTCCTTCAGGCTGAGTATGTCGAAATCTGCCAGGCCCTGGTTTCTCCCATAGCGGTCAACTACCTCTCTGTTGGCCTTGTCGGCGACATAAAGACCATCCGAGGTGCCTATATAGACCCGACCGGCGTCTGCCTCGAGACAGTTGACGTCGGTGGCCGGGAACTCCCTTCGCACCCCGGACTCAATGTAGAAAAACTCGTTCTGTTCCACGTTGAAAGCGGTCACACCGCTGCGGTAACTGTTGCCGAGAGCGCCGGATATCCACAGGAGGTTGTCATCCCGGCAAAGGGCATTCACCCGATTCTGAATAAGTCCATAGGGAAGTGGTTCCATCAGCCGTGCCGAGCTCCCGGCTTGTCCAGAGCCGAATCCCCAGGTGCCGATCCATAAGTCTCCGCTTCCGTCATCGATTATATCACTAATGGCAAAACGGCGATGGAACATGTCCGTAATGACATCACCGCTGATGAGCATTATCCCCGAAGACGGCAGCAAGTCTCCGGGTGTTGCGATGTGTTTGTAAATGGCATCTATTTCCGGCAATTCGTCGATCGGATACCAGCGATCAAACAAGACGTCGTACTCGTAGTATCCCAGTCCGGTTTGTGTATACAGGCGGTCATCAAAACGTTCCGCTCGAAACCATCACCATAACCGGGGTCAGCCG
>JAOZPL010000100.1 GCA_029932795.1 Candidatus Zixiibacteriota bacterium
ACCTGGGTTTTTCTACCACAGTCACGGCGCAGGTAGAACCTGTAACGGATACTTTCCACGTAGACACGACCGAAGAGACGCCGCTGGAGACACCAGAGGCTGACACGTTAAAGACCTCCGACCTGGCGCCTGAAGATGTCCGGGGGTGTCTTATCACCAACGTGTTTTACGATGCGGAGGTGCGAGAGATCCTGCAAACGATGTCTGCCCAGTGCTACGTTAACATCGTTGCCGATGAGACGGCCTCCGGTATTCTCACGATTGAGCTCGTGGACGTGCCTCTGGAAGAGGCCATGCGGAGGATATTGATGCCGCTAGGTCTCACCTTTCGGTGGCTGGACGGCTACTACCTGGTAGGGTCACCGCGTCCGGATAATCTCTCCTATCCTCTTCTGGCAACAACAGAGTTGTACCGTCCGAATTTCATCAAGGCGGTTGATGTGCCGAAACTTCTCTCTACGTTTTACGAGCCGTTTCTGCGGATTAATAAGGAGACCAACACTGTCGCGATGGCCGGTTCGCCCGAATTGATAGAGCAGATGAAGGCTGATCTGGCCCGGATCGATATACCTCCGCGGCAGGTGATGATCGAGGCGCTGATAACAGAGACTTCCTCCGACGTGAGCCGGGAACTGGGCATTTCGTGGGGTCTGGCCGGTGCCGGTGGCTCCCACGGCCGTGACAGTATCCGTATCGACGCTTACCCGTCGGGCAGAGGGGATACGGCGTACTTCTCCGACCCTGACAGATTCACCACTTTCTTTGAGCGCGTGGCTATCCAGAGCAGCAACTGGGTAAGTAGATTTCGCGCCAAGCTGGACGCTTATGTGAGTGAGGGTGAGGCGATTGTTCGGGCCAATCCACGCATCGCCACCCTGGAGGGTAACAAGGCACGCATCTTCATCGGGCGGGAAGAGTATTTCTCCATTCTCACCGGCTCCGTCTCATTCGCCTATGCGCAGCTGGAGGTCATCAAGACAGGTATCTCACTTACGATTATTCCCTATGTCTCGGATGATGGTTTTATGACGCTTGAGGTTGAACCGGAGGTCTCCGATGTAATTGGTTCCGGGAGTACTGGCCTGCCGGTAACGAACAAGCGTAGTGTGACGACGAAAGTCCGGGTTGCCGAGGGCGAGACGGTGGTTATCGGGGGGCTGACGGTCAAAAACCGCATCGAAGTAAGGCGGAAGATTCCCCTTCTGGGATCAATCCCCCTGCTCGGTTACCTCTTCCGGCATACCGAAACCATGGTGGATGAGAGCGAGATCACTGTGTTGATAACGCCCCACCTGTGGCCGCTGGAGAGTGATTTCAGGGAGGAACTTGCAGATCAGGTTCAGAAACCGGTTGAGCCGGAAGAAACGTTATCACCACCTGACACCGAGTGACCTTTCACTGGTTCTCTGACTACCCCTCGCCTTGAGGGAGTATCCCTGTTCATAAGTTGCACAGTTACAGTTGACTCAGATTGGCCGTTTTGGGCCTCCTGGTGAGTGACAGGGGGGAGTACTGTTTGAGGCAATAAAACCTTGACTATATGTGTATAAGGGTAAAAATTATCAAACAGGACACAGCCTGAGAAAACTATCAGGAGGGACTATGAAGAGACTCTTACTGCTTGTTATGGTGTTGCTGCTGGCGGTTCCCACCGTCGAAGCCAGAAAGAAAAAAGATAAAGCCGGGAAGATGGTTGGCTCGGTTTATCAGGACAAGAAGTACGACTTCAAGCTGACAGTGCACGAGAACTGGAAAGCCAGGATCGAGAAAAACAAAAGCAATTTCCGCCTGATCCTTACACAAAGGAAATACGGTACACCGTCCGACTATGCAGATGCACCGGATTACACAAAGGTTCCCCGGGTTGCCGTTTTTGTGGATACCAGCAGCATGGGGGTTTTCCCGTTTGTTGATTCCCTGCTGAGTGAAGGGTATAAATCCGAACAGAAGAAAACCCTGTTAAAAGAGTTTGAGTTCCTTAACGAGCCGGAGATAATTCCCAAGGGCCGCAGCAGGATCGAGGTCGGCGGTGAGAGCGGCCTGATATGGAAGGGCCAGTCCAAGTACATTAAGGAAGTCCAGACGTCGGCCGGCGCGGTAGGTGGCAAAAGAGTATATGGTTCATACGGCGGCGCTATTCTGGCCGCCAAGAATAAGAAGACCAACACCATCGTGCTTTTTCATCTGATGTGTGAATGGGAATATTTCGAGCCGGTGCTCAACGAAGTAAAAGCGATTGTCACCAGCCTGGAATGGTTACCGGGCGAGGAGGAGTCATAGCAGCCGGACTGCAGCAACCGGCCCTTTTTGTTATTGACCGGTGAGCTTGCCTGTGATATTATGAATTCTACTGTTGGATAATGAGTATCTGCCGGAGGTTTTATGCGGGCCATTCTGGTTGTTCTGACTGTCGTTCTGATAGTATGCTTTCTGGCGTTTGTTGTGTACAACGCAGGTGAGCGAGTAAATGTAAACAAGCAGCCGTTTGCTCAGGGCCAGTTTCACAATGTGGCACTGGCCGAAGTTGTCTTCTGGGCCTTTGTAGGCGGTGTGATCCTGTCGCTTCTGGTGTTTGTAATGATTTATATCCGGCAATCGGTTCAGCTTCGTGCGAGTAGAAAACGTATCCGGGCGCTGGAAGGGGAAGTGACCATTCTCCGTAACCGTCCCATTGAAGAATCGGCGGAGCTCCTCAAGGGGGCTGACCTCAAGTCCGAGAATTTCAAGTCCCCGTTTGCAAAAGGCTGAGCGGCATGTTGGTTTATATTCTCGGCCTGCTGGTTTTCCTGCTCGGGGCTCTCTGCTTTTTCCTGCTGTACGACAGGTTCCGGTTGAAGCGTCGCCAGCCCGTGTCCTCGTTGTATGTTGAGGCTCTGGTGGCTCTTCTGGATGGCAAACAGGAGTCTGCATTCACGAAACTTCGGCAGGTTGTGGCTGATGATTCCAACAATATCGATGCTTATCTACGCTTGGGACAGATTCTCCGGGAAAACAACCAGCCTGATCGAGCCCTGCAGGTCCACCGGGACCTGACTCTGCGTTCCGGCCTGTCGCATCAGGAGAAAAAGGCGATTCTGCGACAATTGGTGTCTGACTACATAACGGCTAATGATCTGAAAACCGCCGAGGCAGCCCTTAAGGAGCTAATTACGATGGATTCGGGCGACCACTGGGCCCACAGTACTCTGTTGAGCCTTCAGGAGAAAGCAGAGAAGTGGGAAGATGCATACCATACCGCGGTGCAGCTACTTCGCCTGGAAGCAAACAAATCGAAAAAACTACTGGCGGGCTACAAGTTCCAGATGGGGCAGAACCTGCTGAAGAAGCGGGAATATCACAAGGCGCGAGTGATCTACAAGGAAGCGATTGGACTCGACCCGACTTTTGTCCGGGCGTACCTGGCGATAGGGGATTCCTATTACGATGAGAAACGATTCGAGGACGCTGTTAATTTCTGGAACAAGTTGATTTCCGCCGTCCCGGAGAGAGGGCATCTTGTCATTGATCGCCTGAAAAAGACCTACTTCGAACTGGGCCGTTTTGGTGACATCGTCCAGGTTTGTGAGAGCATTCTCGAACGTGATCCGAAGAATCTGGAAGCACGTCGGACACTGGCGGAGTTCCACGAAAAAAAGGGTGACCTTGCGGCTGCCACCGGCATATTGGAGCAGACAATCGACGATTACCCCGACGATAATATGATCGTTCTGGACTTGACCCGCATCTATCTTGAAAAAGGGGACAAGAAGAAGCTAAACGAGCTGTTGCGCAGTCTCGAAAGCAAGCGTGAAAAACAAGAAAACACCGCGCCGGTGAAACCGGTTGATGCTTCCGCTATCGGTACCTGAGACCGGCGCTGTGTCGGCGGAATCCCTTTTTATCAATGAAACGGACATTTTTTTCTGTAACTTTGTCTCTGGTAATGGCTGCCAGTGACCTGCCGGCCGCAGACATCTACTCATTGATAAGAACCGGCAGGCTCAAAGAAGCCTCAGATTCACTCTCCCTACAGAGCAGCGCTGCTCTCCGTGATGGCAGGTTACTTTTTATGCGGAGTATGTTAGAAGAGAACGGCGACGAGTCCGCTAGGCTCATGGAAGCTGCTCTCAGGGCATCGGTGCCTGCCCGTTACCAGGAAGAGATATATTATCGACTGGCACAACACTGTCTGATCAAGCGGGACTTCACGCAGCTGTCGCGATGGGTCAATCAATATCGGGCGCAATGGGAAACTGGCCGGTATCGAGCTGAGATGATGCGCTTTTCTGTCCTGGTGGATCAAATGACGAACGATTACGAGTCCGCTCTCAAGCAGGTTGATCGTTACTTGTTGTACTACACCGTTGGAGATGAAGCACAGCGGGGTCAGATCGACAAAGCACGGGTACTCCGCGCACACAAAAAGGATATTGGCGCCACCAAGATGTTACAGTCATTGGCGCGGGGCAAACCGGGGCCTGGTGTGCCGCAGGCACTCTATCTCCTTGCCCTGAACGCGGTAAAACGGGATCGTATAGATGACGCCGTTTTCTACTACAACTTGCTCCGTGAGGGTTTCCCCAACGCTGTCGGACTTGATTGTCTGGTCGACCGGCTGGGTGGTATGTCCCAGAAGATATCACATGATCGCAGTGCTGAGGAAATAACCGGGACCTATTATTCGGTGCAGGTGGGAGTCTTTTCAGACAAGGGCAATGCCAAAAAACACGCTGCGACTTTCAAACCATACAATCAAAAAGTAGATATTAAAGTCAAGACAATTTCAGGAAAGAAATACCGCATCGTTTACGTGGGGCGTTTCCAGACCTTTGAGGAGGCGCGGCAGTTCAAAACGGAACTGGAAATCGCGCACGGTGAAGTCTATCAGGTAGTAGCCCGATGAGCAATCGGTCAGACAAGACAACTCCCCTGATGCGTCAGTATTACGCCATCAAGGAACAGCATCCGGACAAGATTCTCTTTTTCCGGATGGGTGATTTCTATGAAATGTTCGGTGATGATGCTGTTAGGGCGGCACCGATCCTGGGCATTGCCCTTACTTCACGGTCGCACGGTAACGCAGAGAGGATCCCCCTGGCCGGTGTACCGTATCATGCTGTGGATCGCTACCTGGCCCGGCTCCTGGCTTCGGACGAAAAAGTGGTGGTTGTGGAACAGGTTGAAGATCCGAAGACGGCGAAGGGACTGGTTAAACGGGAGATTGTGGAGATTCTAACACCCGGGACCTCAACCGTTGATGTCCCTGACCAGCCAGACCGCTCAAACTGCCTGGCTGCTGTCTACGGCATGGATGGAAAAGGTCTTGGCCTGGCGGTGCTTGATCTCTTGACCGGTTCTTTCATGGTTGATGAAGGGCCAATCGAAGAGCTGGTAGAGCGACTTCATGTCATAGAACCGGCAGAGGTGCTTTATCCAAGTGAAGCCGGTGTGGAACAGGTCGCTGGTATCCTTGGCTTACCGAAAGACTCCCGCAAGCTGACCGGTTTTGAAGACTGGAATTTCGATTATGGGACGGCGGAACGGGAACTTAACCAGCACTTCGGTACCAGCACCCTGGAAGGTTTCGGTATAAGGGAATCTCGTCTGGCTGTGGCTGCGGCAGGTGCCATCCTTCGTTACCTCCGCGAGAACCACCGTGACAGGCTGGCACATATCAATCGGTTGGCGATGTTTGACCATACCGAACTGATGTCGCTGGATTTCAACTCGGTGCGCAATCTGGAACTTGTAAACAATCTTGCCAGTGGCACCCAAGAGAACTCTCTCTTCTCGGTGATAAACCTCTGCCGGACAGCATTCGGGGCGCGTCGTTTGCGGAATGCACTCCTGCGACCATTCAAGATCAAAGTCAGAATAGAAAGGCGACTTACTGGTGTCACCGAGTTGGTAAAAAATCGCGATCTTTGCTTTCACGTTCGGGAAGAGACCCGGCAACTTCCAGATCTGGAGAAACTTGCCGGGCGTCTTGGCGTCGGTAAACTGAATCCACGGCAGATGGCGGCCATGAGACTCGCATTAGAGGTTGCTGCCAGAATAAGAACCTTGATGAATGACTGCTACAGCCCACACCTGCTGAGTATGGCTCGTGCTTTTCCTGACACGGATGGATTGGTGATGCGGATCGGCCGGGCTCTGGTGGATGAACCACCGTTGACAGCGAGCAAGGGGAGCATTTTTAGACGCGGTTACTCAGAGAAGCTGGATCAACTGAATGACTCCATCAGGGAAGCCCGGCGGTATATTGGCTCCTTGCAGCAGAGTGAGCGCGAGAGGACCGGTATCGGCAGTCTCAAGGTCGGTTACAATAAGGTCTTTGGATACTACATCGAAGTTACAAGGGCAAACGCGAAACTTATCCCCGATGAGTACATTCGCAAACAGACACTGGTCAATGCGGAGCGATATGTCACGCCTGAATTAAAAGAAAAAGAAGAGCTGATCTTGGCTGCCGAGGAGAAGATATTCCGTCTTGAGGAAGAGCTGTACAACGAATTGGTGCAGAATCTCAGTGATTCTGTCGCTGACATTATGCAGACGGCTGATTTGCTGGCAGAGATTGATCTCGTCTCGACGCTTGCGGAGTTGGCGGTGCAGAAGGGTTATTGTTGCCCGGAGATTTTCGACGACACCCGGCTTGTTATCGAAAACGGCCGCCACCCGGTGATCGAGTCAGTTCTGCCAGCCGGATCGTTTGTGGCCAACGATCTTACTCTGCACCCTGAGAAGGACCGTATAATCATACTGACCGGGCCCAACATGTCCGGCAAATCAACCTATCTACGGCAGATTGGCCTGATTGTTATTCTGGCTCAGATCGGCTCCTATGTTCCCGCAGACAAGGCGGAGGTCGGTCTGGTTGACCGTGTCTTCACCCGGGTCGGCGCCCTTGACAATCTGGCCCGGGGGCAATCCACTTTTTTAGTAGAGATGGTGGAGACAGCCAATATCCTCAACAATGCCACCGAACGATCGCTGGTGCTTCTGGATGAGGTGGGGCGGGGGACCTCAACGTTCGATT
>JAOZPL010000101.1:0-2522 GCA_029932795.1 Candidatus Zixiibacteriota bacterium
AGGAATCTTCTATTTTGACGAGACGTTCCGGCGCCAGCAGAATGTCCTCTTTCTTGGTTATGATAATGGAGGCGTTGGCGCTGTAGCCGGCCCGGAGGAATTTGTGACCCGCCTCTGTAATGCGGATTTCAACCTCAAAAAGAGTGGCTCCCTCCTCCTTATGCGCCTTGGGGGAGATATTCTTCACCACGCCGTATACCTTCTCGTTGGGAAGGGCACCGATCTCAATCTCGGCTTCCATGCCCTCGGACAGTTTGCCGACATCAATCTCATCCACATTCCCCATGAATACCAAGTCCTCCATATAGGCCAGAGTCATCATTTCCGTACCGGCCTGATAGGAGGTGAGTGGCACGACCGGGTCACCCTCTTCAACCGAAAGGGATAGTACTGTGCCGTTGATCGTGGATTTGATGATGTTGTCCACCCTGCGATCGGCAATCTGCGCGCGGCCCGATTCAATCAGAGCCAGTTTTTCTTCGGCCAGTTTGAGCCGGAGTTCTGTTTCATCGAAAATGGCCAGCTTGCCTTCATATTCCTGGTGGGAGATGAGTTGTTTGTCCTTGAGCGATTTAGCTCTTTCAAACTCGCGTTTGACGTTGTCGAAGCTGACTTTCGCCAGCTCCACCTGGCGTTTGGCCTCGGCATACTCCAGAGGCGTCGGGTCGGGGGCGATATCAAACAGCGGGTCTCCCGCAGAGACCTTGTCGCCGATGTCCACATAGATCTTCTTGATCAGCCCGCCGACTTTGGACTTGACGGCGATCTCTTTTTTTGGCTCCAGTTTTCCTACAGCCAGTGCCTTGTCGACTATGGTACCCCTGGTAACGGGGAATGTCCTTGGTCCTTCACCCCTGTCGGCGGTTCCGTTACTGACTACGAAAAATACAACGGCAGCCACCACCGCCAGACAGACGATAGCTACGGATATTTTCTTGATCATCTCCGCCTTCTCCTGTATGAGCTGTCAAGTTGCGTGTCGATACTTCTATTCTTACGACCTTTGTATGGCTATGTTTCGCCGGTTCCATGCAGCATCACATTTCCCGGCGCTGCTTTCTCTTGATATGACCGCTGGGGTTATCAGGCGGTTGCAGCAGATTCCATGGCGGTAATCCAGCAAGATGCGTAACTCTTTGTGGGTACGCAAGTTGTGGATGGCTGAAGACAGGTGACAACCCGGCTGTCGAATATCACTACCCACAAAATTGAAACTCCGTTTTGGCGCGTCTAACCCCATTGATAATCAGCTAAATCACATGGCGCCCGGGGTAATGCCGGCGTGATGTCATCTGGTGGAAGTAATGTCCTCCTAGTAGGTGTAAAATCGCATCTTCGGGCGAAAGATTCTTTTCAGCCCGTTTGAGTACTCAGGTAGAGAGCTTGCCATTCGTTTTACGATAGTGGAGTTTTTAATTAATTGCCTGCCTCAGATAATCCTTCCACAGGCCGGTTTCCCATTTGGACATCTCGTCTGGTGTCATGTCCTATGTGTCAGACGCTTTCAGCCAGCTCCACAAACGTCTGCACGTCCGCAAGCGAACGGCTGACCGCATCTTCCCAGAACGCTTCTTCTGTAAGGTCCGCGCCTAAATGCTTGGCGGCTACCTCTTCAGTTTTCATACTGCCGGTGTCGGCCAGCAAGGCGCGGTACTTATCGGCAAAGGCGCTGCCTTCTTTCCTGGCCCGGTCGTATACGCCACCGGCGAAGAGGTATCCGACCGTGTAAGGGAAGTTGTAGAAAGGCGTGTCGGTTATGAAGAAGTGCAGTTTTGACGCCCAGAAAAGGGGATGATAACCTGATTCATCCAGCAGCGGGCCGAATGCTTTTTTCTGCGCCTTAACCATCAACTCGCACAACCGCTCTTGACTGACAATGCCGTTGGCCCGTTCCTCGTAGAAGCTTCGGTCAAACAGGTAGCGGCAGTGGATATTGCAGAACAGGGTGTATGCCCCCTGCAGCTTTTGATCGAGCAACATGAGCTTCTCCCGGGGGTCATCACAAGCTTGCAAAGCCGCGTCCGTGACAAGCAGTTCACTGAATATGGAGGCCGTTTCCGCCAGGGTCATGGGGTACCATGTGGCAAAGAACGG
Source organism: Candidatus Zixiibacteriota bacterium (assembly GCA_029932795.1). Taxonomy (GTDB): domain Bacteria; phylum Zixibacteria; class MSB-5A5; order GN15; family FEB-12; genus JAOZPL01. The sequence continues at coordinate 2,095 of JAOZPL010000101.1, forward strand.
CGTATCCTTGAGGACATAGTGATGGTAGGCGTGACCCAGTTCATGCGCCAGAGTGAGCAGATTCTCGTACGTGTTAGCGTAGGTCATGAAAATGCGGCTTTGACGAAGCGGCCCCAAGCTGGTGCAGTAACCGCCACCTGCCTTGCCGGAACGATCCTCGGCTTCGATCCACCGCTTATCAATTGCCATCCGGTAGAACTCAGCCATGTGCGGGGAGAACTCGCCCACGTTACTGACGACAAACTTGGCGGCTTCGTCATAGCTGTACAATCTGTCAACCTTGCCGCACGGGGCCATCTCGTCATACCAGCAGTATTTGTTAATGCCGAGTAGCTTTTTCTTGGCCTCTATGTATGGTCCGAGTTCTTTTGTGTGACGTGCAATGACTGACCACATGGTGTCGAGCGACTCCTGTTTCAGTCTTGCCA
>JAOZPL010000101.1:2532-6975 GCA_029932795.1 Candidatus Zixiibacteriota bacterium
GCGAGTCCCAGCCACGCCGTTTGTACAGAGCCAGTCGGAACCCGGCCTGGGCGTTAAGTGCCATGGCGGCCAGATCAGCCCGTGATTGCCATGCTTCGGTCAGTTTCTCGAAGGCCTGTGCCCGGATATCCCGATTGGGATCGGACATTTTTGTGGCTAGTTGCCCCAGAGAGATCGTCTTGGTCTTATCATTCTCGGTGAATTCCACCCGAAGGTCCCCGGCCATTTTGTCGTAGAGCCGGTTCCAGGCGTGGTAGCCGTTAACGGCCAGTTCGAGCGCCAGTGATTCCTGCTCCACCGGCATCTTTTTCCGTGCATTCTCACGCATTTCATTAAGAAAAAACCGGATGCCCTTCAGTTCTTCGGAAGCGACCAGTTTCTCCCAGTTCTTGTCGGACTGTTGCAGGGACAACGCTTCCAGGGCGGTTTTCAATTTGTTCCATTCCGAGAAATAGAGGTCGCTTTCTCCCTCTATTCCATGAGCCGCGCTGTCGCCGACGTCCTGTGAAGTCAGGCAGTGGGCAAAAGACATAACCAGCTCAATGTCCTCGACTAACGACTGCAGCAGCAGGATGATCTCTTTCCAGGACTCGATGCTGGCGTCGTCAAGGGTGTGGGGAAGGTCAGCCAGTTTGCCCCCGGCATCATCGAGTGATTTCTTTACTTTTTCGCGAAACGTTTTGAATTCCGTTGACTCTGAGCCGCCCGGGAAGACGGACTCAAGGTCCCAGGCGGGAGCCGGCGGCATCTTGGTTGAGGTGGTCATAAAATGCTCCTGTTCGCTGTTTATTGTTCTCGCTTGTTACCTGGATGGATTCTCGTTTGCTCAAATACTTGTTCATTTCCATATGTACACACTCGGGCAGTGCCTATCGGTGCTCAAACCGTTTTCCGACGAAGTAGAAAAGGATTGTAATCACTATAACCATAATGGTCATGATACCGAAGTAATTGCCCGGTGCCATGACAGTATAGGCTCTTGCGAACATGCCTGCCAAGATATCACCGATAAATACCGTAAAGAGAAAACATCCTGTAATAACCGATTTCATTCGATCAGGTGCTTCTTCATACGCCAGCTGCAGACCGATAACTGAAATACAAAGCTCGGCACTTGTGATGATGATATATGCCGTTACTTCCCATAGGATGGATATCTTCTCCGCCACTGCAACGAAGCCGGCGATTGTCATTACTCCCATACAGAGGAAGGTAAGGATGAAACCGATTAACATTTTTTTTGGTGAGGAGAGACGGTGCGTCTCATCCCGGTCAGTCTTCTTCCATAGCCATGTGAAGAGCGGTGTGAGTATAATGATTAGAATCGGGTTAATCCCCTGAATAGCATCCGGTGGTATGTGACCAATAAACGTATCCAATACTAAGTAGTCACGGGCAAAGAGCGTCCATGTGGAGTAAGACTGATCAAAGATTGACCAGAAGAAAACGATGAGTAGGAAAATTCCGGATAAGCGCTTCAGTACGGCACGGTCTTCCCGTCGCTCGGCAGGTGTTTTCACTATTCGCTTGATCTGCTTCATATCTTCGGTGGGGTAGTGTCGCTTTCCCGTATAGAAGATGAGGAGTGACAAGGTCATCAGGATGGTAGGTGCCATAAACGCCATACTGTATCCATATTGGTCCCGAATAAAGGGTAGTGTAAGCATGGTTGAAGCCGCACCGATATTGATGGACATATAAAACCATGAGAAGGCTCGGGACATAAGGTGTTTCTTTCCTTCACGTTCGTACATCAAGCCCATTAGTGTACTGATGTTTGGCTTGATCGAACCCGAGCCACCGGCCAGCAATGCCAAGGCTGTGTACATACCGAGTTCTGTGGTGAATGCCCCGAGGACAATATGACCAAGAATATACGGTATTGCAAAGTAGATGATGGTTTTGAATTTCCCGAGCCATTGATCTGCAATGATACCGCCGATCAGCGGCAAGACATAACATGCTGCCGTGAAGAATGACGCCACTGTGGCGCTGTTCGCATCTGAATACCCCAGCTCATCAATCATGTACATGACCAACAGCGCTTTCATCCCGTAGAAGCTCGCCCGCTCCGCGAACTCACCCCAAAAAATGTATTTGAATCCCTTTGGGTGACGGTCATCGGTCAAGGAGCCATTTACATTGTAATCATGCACTGATAATCTCCTGATCTTGGTATTCTACTGATACTACACCCTCTCGTTGCTCCGGGGTGCTGATTTCAGTGGTGGTTGTTGCCATGTTGCTCTCTGTGTTGACGGGTGCGTATTTTCCGCATAAGAAAATATATATGGTCAGGATAGTCAACTGGAAGAGGGGTCAACATAATTTCGGATTGCGCGGAGCGCATGCTTGTGTATTGCTGCTGGGTGCGTTAGTTTTGATGAACCGGCGAGGTAGTCATGTGTGATAACGATGAAGCTCCAACAGAGTATCCTATAAACGGCACGCTGGACCTTCACATGTTCTCACCCGGAGAGACCAGAGAGGTGGTGCTGGAGTACATTCGGGTCTGTCTGGAGAAGAACATCCACAAGTTGAGAATTGTGCACGGTAAAGGGATCGGCGTGCAACGGGAGATTGTGCGGAAGATTCTGGAGTCGCATCCTAACGTCACATCCTTTCGGCATGAAAGCGGCACCGGCGGTGGCTGGGGGGCGACCGTGGTCGATCTCAGGCCAGGGACGTACGCAGGAGATACGTAAAAAAGAAAGGCCCCCCCCTCTGGAGGGCCTTTCTGGGCGGTGGTAAGCGTACTCTGCTTCAGTAACACCGTCCTTGTGGTGGCGCTGGAACCTCCAGCACAGTCGTTCTCCCGTACCCCCCGAGCTCTCTGCGCGCTTTGTAATTGACTGGTATCAAACGGATCGAATCAGGCGGAACCATAGGGTGAGTTATTCGCTTATTATTGACAGCACCATATGTCATGGTGTAGGTTGGCGCCACTTGGATCGTTCTCTCCCTATTCACGGGGAACAATTCTGTTGCGTAACCAGTCATCAGCGGACTAATCGGAATCGCCAACGGAGTTAATAGCGAGACCCGTCCGGACGAACCTTCATGCTACGCGCGTTCCCCCAGGGTGCCAAAAGACATCAATTAACTCAACTCACGAGGCGGATAAAGGCAATAAGACAGGAAATAACAGCAACTTAGTGGCGCAGATGTTCACATCGGGGTGGGTGATTAAAAATCAAGACGCTAACAATCGGCCACATTACCTCCCTGAGCAATTACCTGTATATCATCGCCCGCAGAGCCAGAGCATCAAATCCTGTTGTTTCCGTGTGCTCTGTGAAAATGACGCCTGCATGAACAGGCCTACTCTGCGTAAGTTAATTTAACGCCGCCCTGTGGGCGTGTCAAGCGAAAACTGGAAGTGGCGCGAACATTTCCTGCTGTTAGCAGGCAACATTGTGGATAACTATTAATTTGGACGGTTAGTCGTCATCCTGTGTCGTGTTGGTAATCGCTCGGAGCCTGGCGAGGAACTTTTCGGCCTCCCTTCTGGAGAGTCCGTGCTTGAGCAAAGCCTCATTATCGATTTTCAAACCTCTCAGGTGCTCAGCGAGAACAGCCATTTCGAGCGCCGAAAAAGTGTGGGCGTTAAGAATATAGTCCTCAAAGGCTTCGTATGCGATGGGGCAGACGGTCTTAACCATATCGGCCATCAACCCGGCATAGATCCGAATCTCTTTCTGGGCGTGGCTGTCAAGCCGTAACCGTAAAAAGTGAAACAGATTATGCAGATCAATTTTCCAGTACCATTCAGTATAAAGCGAGAGTGGCAGGTTAATTCGTGCCAGTTCACGTGCCAGCCCCTCCTCGACAAACCGGTGATACTCTTCGTACTGACCCCGCTGGGAGGCCTCCAGATGGCCCAGGAATCGCTCCCTCATTTCGTCCGGGACTTCCTGCTCTGAGCGGCCCTGTTTGTTTACCTCGGACTGGAAACGGATATCCTCCGGCTCCGGTCGGTAGAATTCCTCTCGCATGATGGAGTAGCGCCCGGAATACTCATTGACACTGGCAGAGCGATGGCGAATCCACTGCCGTGCGACAAAAATCGGCAGTTTGACATGAAACTTGAACTCGACCATTTCAAACGGGGAGGTGTGCCGGTGCCGCATCAGGTAGCGGATAAGCGCTCGGTCCTCGGAGACTTTTTTGGTGCCTTCGCCGTAGCTTACCCTGGCGGACTGGGCTATAGCCTGATCCGAGCCCATGTAATCGATCAGCCGGACAAAGCCGTGGTCAAGAACCCTGAACTCCTTGTCCAGCAAGTCATCAGCCGCTTTGTTCTGTGCATGCGCCATGGTGTTGCTGCTATCGTGTGTGGGTGAATATACGGGCTAATGCAAGGCGGGGCAATGGGATTTTGGGGAACATGTCACTAAGCACTGACCGTGGGATCAGTTCGTGTTCATCTGCGTTTCTATGGTA
>JAOZPL010000102.1 GCA_029932795.1 Candidatus Zixiibacteriota bacterium
TCATCTTGGGGGACAACTCGTCAGAAGTGAAAACCGTGAGTACGGGCGTTCTGTTCTTGAAATAAGCGGCGACAGCCGGCTCCTGGAAGATGTCGCACCCGGCAGTCAGGTCTGGATGTCGCACGGGGATTCGATTGTCAGACTACCCGACGGTTTTTCTGTGATCGGTTCGACTGACTCGCTGGATATGGCGGCAATTGCCAACGAGGAGAAACAGATCTATGGCCTGCAGTTTCATCCGGAGGTACATCACACTACCGAAGGAAATAAGATCATCCGCAACTTTCTGTTTGATATCTGTGGTGCCCGAGGGGACTGGACGACGGAGTCGTTTGCCGACGAGGCGGTGGAGAAGATACACGATCAGGTGGGTGATTCAGCCGTAGCGCTGGGCATTTCCGGCGGTGTTGAGGGCCATCGGCGACCGGTTGCACGCCATCTTTGTGGACAACGGGCTGCTCCGCAAGGACGAATTCTCCAACGTCGTGAGCATGCTGGATACCCTGGGCATAGACGTGCATGCGGTCGATGCCTCGGCGCTCTTTCTGGAACGTCTGGCCGGTGTGGAAGATCCCGAGGAGAAACGCAAGATTATCGGCAGTACCTTTATTGATGTGTTCGAAGTTCAGGCCGAGAAGATGGGGGGTGTCGAATTCCTGGCGCAGGGAACACTCTACCCGGATGTGATCGAGTCCGTGTCGTTCAAAGGGCCATCGGCGACGATCAAGTCGCATCACAATGTCGGCGGACTGAAAGAGGGGATGCGTCTGAAGCTTGTCGAGCCGTTGAGGGAGTTGTTCAAGGACGAGGTTCGTGCTCTTGGTCGCGTGCTGGGACTGCCGCAGCAGTTTGTTCGACGCCATCCCTTCCCCGGACCAGGGTTAGCGGTGCGGATTATTGGTGACGTTACCGGAGAGCGACTGGATTTGCTTCGCGAAGTTGACGCCATATTCATCGATGAGTTGCACAAGAATAAGATATATGATGACATATGGCAGGCGTTCTCAGTGCTGCTGCCGGTCAAGGCGGTAGGTGTGATGGGGGATGAACGGACGTATGAAAACGTGGTGGCGCTGCGGGCGGTGACATCGGTCGACGGTATGACCGCTGACTGGGCCCGGATTGACAGTGACGTTCTGGCCCATATATCTAACCGGATTATCAGGGACGTCAAGGGGGTCAACCGGGTGGTGTACGATGTCTCTTCCAAGCCGCCGGCCACAATTGAGTGGGAATGACCCTTTCGGAGCAATCATCAACGTTCAGTGGATCAGGTGATGGCAGTACTTGTTATGATAGCTTTAGGTACCGGAATATCTAACTCTGCCGCTGTCCTGCCGGGCAGGGGCCGGGGAATATGATAGTAATACGCATAATGGTCGGGTTTATCATAGCTCTGGTCGTGGTTTTCGCCCTTTTGTGCGGCTACCTGTACTTTGCGCAGGACAGAGTTGTTTTTACGCCAAACCGGAAGATTGTAATAACCCCGGATGAGGTTAACCTACCGTATGACGATGTCTATATTGAAATCGACAAAGGGGAAAGAATCAACGGCTGGTATTTTCCGGTTAACGATAGCGCCAGAACGGTGCTCTTTTGCCACGGCAACGCCGGAAACATCTCGCATCGACTGGAAACTGTAGAGATGTTCACCAAGCTTGGCGTGAACGTATTTCTCTTTGACTACCGTGGATACGGACTTTCCGACGGTTTCCCAACAGAAGAAAACGTGTACGCCGATGCCGAGGTGGCCTACCACTGGCTGTGCGGAGAGAAATCAGTGGCCCCGGAAAGAATCATCATCTTTGGTCGTTCGCTCGGTGGCGCTGTCGCCATTGAGCTGGCCAGCCGCGTTCCGTGCGCCGGTTTGATCGTGGAATCGTCGTTTACTTCGGCGATCGAAATGGGGCGGCGAATGTTTCCCTATCTGCCAATTGGCTTCCTGATCCGTTATCGCTTTGATTCAGTATCCAAAATTAACCGGTTGGATTGTCCTATCCTGGTAGTGCATTCGCCTGAAGATGACCTGATTCCGTTCGAGATGGGTCGGCGATTGTATGATAATGCCGGCCAGCCAAAGTGTTTTATCCCTATCACCGGGGGGCACAATGACCGTGTGTATATGCAGAACGAGTCGTATCTGGCCGGTCTGCGGGAGTTCATCAACTCCTGGAAATAGAATTGCGCCCGGGAAAAGTTGGTTTGTCAGGTAAGAATCGGTATTGGAACGGCCGGTGGCCTGTACTAGTCATCATTCTGTTAAATCGGTTGACAATCCGCAACAGAGCTGGTTATTTTGGCGTTTTCTGAATTGAAGCGAAAGTAATCTCGCGTGGCGATGGTAGAAACAGACAGTCTTGTTCGATGTACTGAACCGATCCAATCTGACCTGGAGAGCTTCGATCGGAAGCTTGCTGATTATCTTCAAGGTGACTCTCCGCTCATTACTTCACTGGCCCGGCATCTGCTGAAGTCAAAAGGGAAACGGATCCGCCCATCCTTTCTGTTTCTCTCGGCTCGGGCTTCCGATAATTACTCCGAATACGCCGTGGACGCCTCGTTGGCGATTGAACTGATTCATACCGCTACCCTCCTGCATGACGACGTTGTTGATGATTCCGAACTGCGCCGCGGCCAGGAAACGGTTAATCACAAGTGGACGAACCTGATATCGGTCTTAATGGGTGACTATCTCTTTGCCAAGGCCTCACGAGTTATGGCTGATACCGGCTCGATAGATCTGGTTGGGGCGATTGCTGTGGCGGCGCAGCGTGTCTCGATTGGAGAACTTCGGCAGATTGAAGAGATCGCCAACTATTCACTGTCCGAGGAAGAATACCTCGAGATAATTGCTGACAAGACAGCGTCACTTTTTGCGGTATCGTGCGAAACTGGCCCTCTTCTGAACGCACGCCAAAGGAAGGAGCGTGAGAGTTTTGCGGCGTTTGGGGAAAACATTGGTATCGCATTCCAGATCATCGATGACCTGCTTGATTTTGTGGGTAACGCAGAGGTCACCGGCAAAGAGCCCGGGAACGATCTCCTGAATGGAAAAGTGACACTGCCTCTGATTTATTCTCTCAGTAGAGTAAGCGAGGCAAGCCGCCATGAGATAATCGGGTATCTTAGCAACGATGGTAATGAAGAATCGTTTCAGAAGGTGTATGATTTCGTGGGGGAGAATGGTGGCATCGATTACGCTTATAAACGGGCTGACGATCTCTGCCAGCGGGGGCTTGACTCGGTCTCGCCCGCTCAGGTCTCGGTGTACTATAACTCTCTGATCGACCTGGTTCACTACACTATTGCGCGAGCTTCCTAGGCTGACGAATAACTGTGGTTTCCCGGCAAAGCGATCTAGTTGTTGTCACTCTTCTTTCCAAACCTTGGTTGGCCATCAATGTATAAAGGGCGAAATGTTCGGTCTTAAAGATATCTCGATAGAGTTCCTCACCGGAAATCCAGTTCTGGTGGGCCTGGCCTTTGTTGTGCTGATTTTGCTGTCATTATTGTTATATTTCAAGACCAATCCACCGCTGCCGCTGCATTTTCGGATTCTTCTGGGGGGGTTGCGTGTTATCGCCATGCTGGCGCTAATCGGAGCCTTGTTCGAGCCGGTGATAAGTTTCAGCCGTGAATATAACCGCAACGTCCGCGTGGCGGTGCTGCTCGATAAGTCGTCCAGCATGGATCGACAGGAACCGGACAAATCGAGAGCCGCGCGACTTGACTCTCTTATGTCGTGCCCTGATTTCTCCCGTCTCAAGGCGAGTGCCGACGTGGAAACTTACTACTTTGGTGAGAATGTTGATCAGTCATCTGATCTGGTCAACCGGGACAAGACCGCGCTGGGCGAGGCGCTGCACGAATTGTCGCGTCGGGAGCTGGCCGAGCCATCGGATTTCTGGTTCCTTTTCTCTGATGGTAACTCGAACAGCGGGCGGCAGCCGGCTGACGCAGCCCGGGGGTTGTCTGTTCCCGTTTACAGTATTGACATGGCTCAGGATGCCGGCAGCTTTGATGTCGCTTTGAGCGCTGTCGACTTTAATCCGGTCGTGTTTGTGGGACAGAAGACGGAGATGAAAGTCAAGCTGAACTGGCACAGTGCCAGAGGGCAGAGGTTCACGGTACAACTACGGCACGACACGAGGATACTGGACGAGTCGCATTACACGTTGTCGCAGGAGGATGGTCTGGGAGAAGTGACCCTCAGCTATGTTCCGGCAGAGCCGGGACAGAGACTGTTGCAGGTGCAGATACCCATACTCGAAGAAGAGGAAACGGGCGAAAACAATCAGCGGACGGTTGCTGTAAAAGTGCTCAAGAGCCGACTTACCATCCTGTTGGTAACGGCTCATCCGGACTATGAAGTCGGCTTTCTGAATCGGTACCTCAAACAGTCAGAGAAGTACGATGTTGATCTGATAGTTACTGGCCCCAAAGCTGGAAACCTGTTTGATCGTTTCCCGGCAAGCCAGACGGAACTCAACAGGTATGATCTGGTGATTCTGCACGATCCCGAGCCGTCTTCTCTGGAAGCCTATCAGGAGATTATCAAATCGTACTTGTCCGAGAGAGGGGGGGCGATCTGGGTAACAATGGGCCGTCAGTTCGCCGAGAGCGGGCCAGTACCCTGGTTTAATAGACTCTTGCCATTCTCACAATCGTCGCAGCGGGGGGTTGATTATGGTGACTTTCATGGCCAACCGGCCGAGGGGAACCTGTTCCATCCGGCGGTCCGACTGGCTGACGACCGCAGCGGGATTCGCGAAGTTTGGGCCGACCTGCCGCCGTTCCGGTCGCTGGTCCGCTGCGATCAGACTGATCTGACCGGTGTTGTTCTGGCTTATGCATCAGGGCCGGGATTGGACAGGCTGAATATCCCTATTCTGGGTTACAAAAGGTTCGGCCCCGGCAAGTTGCTGTCTGTTGCCGCTCTACCCATGTGGCACTGGAGCTTTATCAACCTTGGCTTCGGGGAGGATGACAGTCATTACGGCACTCTTCTGGAGGGGGTGATAAGCTGGCTGACGGTGCCGGAAGATTTCGATCCGATACGGATTGCCCCCGATAAAGAAGTCTTCAACCGGGGAGAGCAGATTCGGTTTGAAGGGTTCGCATTTGACCAGGGCTTTCGGCCGATTCCGGGGGTGACCGGGGTCGTTCAGATTATGGAAGAAGAATCGCATGAGGCCTACGAAGCTGATCTGATAGAGCACGGCGAGGGGAAGTTCCGTGCGCTGTATGATCAGGTGCCACCGGGCAGGTACCATTACAAAGCGTTGTTCGAAAAAGAGGGACAGGTGCTCAAGCAAAGAGAGGGTAGAATACAGGTTGAGCCGTTTTCACTGGAGGAGTACGACCAGGACGGGGACCCTTCAACCCTGATGGCTGTAGCCCGCCTCTCCGGTGGTGACTACTTCACATGTCAGCAATTCGCACAGGCAGTCTCGGCGGTTGATCTATCACCGATAACGGAGAGTCAGGAGGGAGAAATAGTCATCTGGGGTAGGCTCTGGCTCCTGTTGATTTTTATTGGGTCACTGGGGCTGGAGTGGGTACTCAGGAAGCTGAATGACTTAATCTAGGGGTATGGCGACCTTTTTATGTCGCTGAACAAAGGACTTGAGGTCGGCTTTCTCAGCCAGGGCGATCTTCTGTGCTGAGAGACCCTCAATCAGCTTTTTTATTCGTTCAGCAGACTCTATAATCTGCAAAAGGCCTTTTTTCTGTCGGTTGGTCAGTCCATCGCTGATGTTCAGCAGGAGGTCGGCATGCCCGATAACCCCGGCCAGCAGGTTATTGATTTCGTGGTTAAGCGTCAGGCAATGGGCCAGGTATGGTTTCAAGGCCCGAAACAGCGAGATGTCCTCTTTGAGGTTCTCGGATATATCTACATCCTGTAGAGAAGTATCCCCCATAGATTGATGTCCTTGTAAAAAGAATATGCCCCCGTCGTGTTCTATATTAGTATATCGGGAAAAAACACCAATTGATTATGTTTTCATTGGTGGAGATTTGTTTCCTCTGATCCGGTTCCGTTGTTATATTCGGAGTTGCGATTGTCAGCACATACAGTGAGGTAAGGATGAATATAGCAGTAATTGGCGCCGGTCTGATGGGCCGGGCAGCAGTTTTTGATATCTCACGGATTGAAGGGGTGAAGAAGGTCGGCGTTTATGATGTCGATGTTCAAAGGGCTGGAGAAGTGGCACAGAAGTACGGAGACGGCAAGGCGGTCGGCGCCGAGCTTGACGCTGGCGACGAGGCTCAGGCGGCGTCTGTACTGCGAGATTTCGACGTTGCCATATCCTGCGTTGCCTACAAGTACAATCCCGGCCTGACCCGCGCGGCCATTAGCAGCAGGTGTCATCTGGTCGACCTTGGCGGAAATATCGACACCGTCAAAAGTCAGTTGCAGATGAACGAGGCGGCGGAGAAAGCCGGGGTCGTGATTATCCCCGACTGCGGATTGGCACCCGGTATGGTGTCTGTATTTGCCGCCGACGGGATGGCCAGGTTTGACAGAGTGAAGTCTTTGCGAATAAGGGTGGGAGGACTCCCCCAGTCGCCACGACCACCGCTGAACTATCAGATGGTTTTTGCCGCCGAGGGATTAATAAATGAGTACTGGGAACCCTGTATCATTTTGGAGAATGGTCAAAAGAAAACTGTTAACCCCATGACAGGGGTGGAAGCCCTGGATTTTAACGGTGTTGGCGAACTGGAGGCTTTCTACACTTCCGGCGGTACGTCTACGTTGCCGGATACCTACGAAGGTAAGATAGATTTCCTCGATTACAAGACTATTCGTTATCCCGGACACTGCCGAATGTTCAAACCGATGCTCGGGATCGGGCTGGCTTCCCGGCAAAAAATTGAAGTGGACAACCTGATGGTAGAACCACGAGCAGTCCTCAAGGCGGTCCTGGAGAAAAACCTCAGTTTTGGTGATCCCGACATGGTGCTGGTA
>JAOZPL010000103.1 GCA_029932795.1 Candidatus Zixiibacteriota bacterium
ACTGCCAGAACCATTACCACGATCACTATCAGCGGATACCTGACGGCGGATTTAATCTGGCGATTCAATTCCATTTCGCGTTCCAGCATCACTGAGAGTTCGTCCAGTGTCTGCTCCAGCTTACCGGATTCTTCGCCGGCGGCCACACTGGTAGTGTGTACCCGTGAGAATACATCATCGAATTCGCTCATCGCTTCAGAGAGAGGCATCCCCGACTGAACACGCATTCGTATCTGATCGATCACATAGTTGAAGCGGCCACCGGGATCCCCTATCCTGATCGCGGAGAGCGCCCGCAGTATGGGTATGCCAGCCCGGTACATGGTGGAAAGGCTGTTGGTGAACATTATCAGTTTTTCGTAGTCGGTGCCTCGCAGAAAGCCAACCCAGGAGAACGGTTTTCTGTCTCGGAGTTTGGTGATGCTTACAGGTAATAGTCCCTGCTGTTCAAGGTACTCTTCTACCTGTTCGGTCCCCAGGGCGCTGATAACACCCTTTCGCTGCTGTCCCGTTTCCGAAACCGCCTTGTATTTATACTGAGCCGGCATGTGTAGTACTCATACCCATTGGCTGGTCGGCGGTGGGATAATCCTCGATATTGGATGTCTCTTTGAGCAGTTCCTCAAGACAGATCAGGCCTCTGGTCAGTTTTTCCAGACCCGTCTCGAACAGGGGAAGGTAGCCCGATTTGCGAGCTGTCTCTCGGATACGGGAGATGGACACGTTGTTCATAATCATTTCTGCGATGGGAGGCGTCACCTCGATGAATTCGTAGATGCCCGTCAGTCCGGCGAAAGACGTTCCTTTGCACTGAGCGCAGCCCGTACCTTTCCGGAAATCAATCTCCTCAGCTAGACTCAGAAGACCAGCCCTCCTCAGGAGAACCTCAGGAGGGGTGTAGCTGTCTAAGCAGTTCTGGCAGTTCAGCCTGATCAGCCTTTGTGCCAGCACCCCCTTGAGCGCGGAAGCCAGAAGATACGGCTCCACGCCCATGTCGATCAGTCGACTTATAGCGGAAGGGGCATCGTTTGTGTGAATAGTCGAGAAGACCAGATGGCCGGTGAGAGCGGACCGGATAGCCATCTGGGCCGTTTCAGCGTCGCGGATCTCGCCTACCATGATGATATCAGGATTTTGTCTCAACATCGAGCGAAGCGTGGTGGGGAAAGTAAGACCGGCCTTTTCGTTGATCTGAATCTGGTTAATCAGAGGCAATGAGTATTCAACCGGATCCTCGACAGTGATGATATTCTTTTCAATCGAGTTAATCTCCTGCAGCGTGGTGTAAAGCGTGGATGTCTTACCGCTGGAAGTCGGCCCGGAGATCAGCACTAGCCCCTCTGGTTTATGGATCACGTTTTGCCATGCTTCAACTATTTTGTCCCTGAACCCGAGGTCCTGGAATGAGAGCCTGAGAGTCCGGCGATCAAGAATCCGGATGACGATTTTCTCACCGTGGATGGTCGGGAGCGTGGATACTCTCAGGTCGATCGGGGCGCCGTCCACAAGCATCATCATGCGACCATCCTGCGGGAGACGCTTTTCGGATACATCGATATTCGACGCCACTTTTATCCGGGAGACGAGCTCATTCTGCATCGACTTTGGTGGTGATGCTTCCTCGCGCATAGTGCCGCTGATCCGATACCGAATGCGGAGAGTGTCCTCGTCCGGTTCAATATGGACATCACTCGCCTGTACCTTTACAGCTTTGGATATGATAAGGTTGACCAGCCTGATAATTGGCGTTTCGGTTTCCGTCGCCATGACGGTGTCGGTCGGCTCAGTTACCCGGAGTTCCTGGCCGTCACGTTTGGTGGACATGATTTCACTGAGCGAATCTGCCACCGAGTAGTATTGATTAATGGCCTCTTTAATTTCCGAGACACCGGCGATTACCCGCTTGATATTACTACCGGTCAGATATCGGATTTCGTCGATGGCCATGATATTGAGTGGGTCGGCCATGGCCAATGTCAGGGTGTTGCCCATGGCGAAAATCGGCATAAGCGTGTAGCGGCGGGCAACGTCCACAGGTACTCTCTGCACCACCGCCGGATCTATGACAAGTAGATCAAGCGACACTTTGGGTATGCCCAGGCGTTCGGCAACACCGTCGACAAGCTGCTCCTCGGTCAGAAATCCCTTCTCGACCAGTAATTCGCCGATTCGCTTTCCTGTAACAGCCTGTGCCTTGAGTCCTTCCTCCAACTGGGCCGGAGTGATAAACCCTTTTTCTACAAGTAGATCGCCGATTTTCTTTCTTGCCATGCTATGACCGTGTTCGGTTTATTTGGTTTCACTATATTGTCGGCGTTTACGAGAAGTGACTTGAGAGACCGATCCCTGACCGTCGGATGGAAGAAGCGAGACTCGTTGCCTCTGATGAACTTGCGCGTGGTGGAAGACAACTGTTGAGAACGCATCTGGTTACAGGGCTGACAAGAATGGTGGGCATAGTGCTGGTTTCTATTCCTGTCGCCACCGGATCAGCTGCTGACGGCCTGGATGTCTCGGAATCAGTCATCAGCCAATTACCACCCGACGGAATGATCATTGACAGTATTTTCATCGACAATCGCAACATCTATGATGTTGTGGACAGTGGTCTTAACGGTCTCATCTTCAGCACGGCCAACAAGCTGCATTATGTTACACGTGCCCGTGTTATCGCGAGGGAGTTACTGTTTGCCGTTGGTGACCGTTTTTCAACCCGGATTGCCGAGGAAACAGCCAGGAACCTGCGCACCAGGCTGGCGCTTAATGATGCCTGGATTGAAACGGAGCCAACCTCACCGGGGCACATAAACGTAAAGGTAGTTACGCGGGACCAATGGAGTCTCCTTTTAGGTGCCAGGGTTCACAGAGATGGGAACGAGACTGACTATCAATTCGGATTGGAAGAGCGAAACTTGCTGGGGAATGACCTCTTTCTCTCGTTTGACTATTTCGTTCCGGAGAACGAGGAGGATTTCATCAGATGGCGACTTGCGGATGACAGGTTTGCAGGGAAACCGCTTCAGGTTAACATTTACTACAATGATAACCCCACCGATGAAGTTCGCAGCTTTCGGATTGCCCGGCCGTATTACGATCTCAGCCAGCGTTTTTCGTTTGTGGCAGGGCTGGCTGATAACAGCGGCCGACAAGACCTTTACCGGGACAGTGTCATGATAGCGCAGTGGTATAGCAACGCCGATTTGGCGTCCTTAAAAGTCAACTATCGATCCGGAAGTTATCTACAGAAAATTGGGATTGGCCTTGTGTATAATTACCATTTCGAGACGGCTACCCAGAAGACTGTTTTTGTTCCGGTTGACACAACTGATGTAGTGTTTCCAGATGATTCAATTTATCATGAGTTCCATCTGCTGGCTTCTGTCTCCGATCAGAACTTTATCATTACGAACCGGATCAACGGATTCTACTACCCTGAAGATATCGCGCTGGACCGGTCAATAAGGCTGAGTTATGGCCGGGTATTTACCTCGGATCTAAAAGATCACCATTATGATCTCCTGTCAGCTCACGGGTGTTTCATGCAGCAGTTCGGTGCCAACATTGTCAGTCTCTCATACGACCGGTCATTCTGGTTTCGCGAAGGGCACAGTATCCGGCGCACAACGGTCGTCTCGCTGCTCGCCTTTAACAACAGGCTGTCGTTTCTGACGACAGCCATACGCGGGACCTACTTTTCGGATTGGCGCCAAAACAAGTCGACAAGCCTTAATCTTGGCGGTAAGAATGGCCTGCGGGGATTCGACACGCAGTATACTACCGGAGATCGGCTGTTTGTTTACAATCTGGAAGGGAGGATTTACCCGGGCATTGAGTTACTGTCGGTGTTGTTCGGCGGCGTTGTGTTTCTGGATGTCGGCCGAACTTGGAAGACAGGGGAAGCCTTGAAACTAAAGCACTTCAAGCGGAGTGTTGGTCTCGGATTGCGGATATCGATGGAGCGTTTTATCAAAACAGAACTGGTAAGGATTGACGTAGCTTACAGTCAGGATAACAACTGGCATTTTTCATTTGGTTCAGGACAGTACTTCTGAGCGGACCGAGCTACATTCTTGCTTGACAACCTGTTGAGATTCAATATATTACAAAGTAGATAGAGGTCTTACTGGTAGTACTTCGGTGGTGGGTTTGATTGCTTTGACAACCCATTCTGATGTCTGTCCGGTTGCAGGTTTGGCCGCTGAGGTCGATTAACCGTATAACGGTATGATGTATATGAGCAAACGGATGTCACAGGCATGGCTCGTAGTTGTGGTCTTCAGCGTTGTGCTTGGTCTTGCCGGGCTAGTGGTGGCGAGCACGGAAGGTTTTGACCCCCTGAGCGCAATCCAGAGCGATTATGAGGCGGGAAACCTGACGATTGATCAGAAGGCTATACTTCAGATAACCGCGATCAAGAAGCCGGAGGAATTACCGTCGAAATACCAGGTGTCTGACCTGGCCACCGGAAAGATAGGTTTCCGCACTGCGACGCCGGCAATCCTTGATATCAAGAACAACTGGGATCGGCTTTCACCTTCGACACAAAACCTGGTCAGCAGCTATCTTGTCCGGCCGTCAGCGACATTTACCCATGATTCTCCTTCAGGATTCTTCACCCTCCACTACGACACTCTGGGAGACGACGCTGTTCCGACAGCGGATACAAACGGGAACGAGGTCCCGGATTTTGTGGAGCGGTGCGCTGCTTATTGTGACACCTCCCTAACCAGGCATCAGGTGCTTGGCTATCGCACGCCACCGCCCGACAACGGCTTTGGGGGAGATGACAAGTTTGATGTCTATTTTGAGGAGATGGAGTATTACGGTTACGCTGATCCGGAGGGTCCCGGTCCCGAAGAATGGAATGACTATTACAGCTATCTTGTTCTCAATTCCGACTTCATTGGTTTTCCCCCCAACAATGATCCGGAGGGCAACGTGGCTGGCGCCGCCAAGGCTACGATTGCACACGAGTTCCATCACTGTGTGCAGTTCGCCTATGATCCCGGCGAGCCGATATGGTATATGGAGTTAGACGCGGTGTATATGGAAGACATCGTATTTGATCAGGTCGACGATAACTACAACTACCTGCCCCTTTTCATGAACAATCCCGAAAAGTCGCTGATGGAATACTCCATGCATATGTACGCCTCATTCATCTGGGAAATGTATCTTGCCAGCCACTTTGACACCTCACTGATGGTATCGATCTGGGACGGGGCACGTTACGATGATATTTTTGATGTCTTATCCGATACCCTCTGGCAGGAATATGGCTGGTCCCTGGATTCGGCTTTTGCTGAGTTTGCCTGCTGGAATTATATCACCGGCTATCGTGACGATGGTCTTCATTACGATGAAGGTGCCAGCTATCCTCTTGTTGCCATTGGCCAGACCCATAATACATATCCGACGTACACGCATTATTCTCCAGCGGATCCTGCCGGCTACGGTGCCTGCTACATCAAGTTCCAGCGTGGCACAGCTCAGGGCAATCTGCGCCTTTTCTTTAATGGGGATGACAGCCGGGAGTGGGCAGCGTATGCAATCAAGTCTGTCACCGACACTCAGCACGAGCTGGAGAAGTTTGTGCTCACAGCGGGGACATATGAGGGGACGTTGGAAATCCATGCCTTCAATGATTACGAGACAGTCACTTTGGTCGGCATAAACCTCTCTGAGTTCTCCGGGGCTGCCTCGTATACCTACTCGGCGGAGCTGTTTGGCGATCATGCTGTCTCATCAGTGCTCCTGACGATCGATACTGCTATCTATTCCGGGTCGGCACGGGATTTCGAGTATCAGGTATTTAACACCTCGCCGTTGGACGACGTTTACGCCGTTACCGTCTTGAGTGATGCCGGATGGATTGTGCCGGATGTGATGGACAGGTTTGTTCTTGCCGGTGACAGTGTGATTCTGCAGGTACCAATTCAACCCCCTGTCGGGACACCACTGGGTGAGAGTTCAGAGTTACGTTTCAGAGCCACGTCCAAAAGTGATCCAGACGTGTATGATGAACAGACCGGATGGGCCACCACGGTTCTTCAGCATGGTGACGTCAATTTCGACGGCTTGATTGACATCGGCGATTTAACTGATTTGATCAGCTATCTTTTCATTTACGGTCCCGAACCGCAACCGGTTATGGAATCAGGCAATTTTGATTGTGACAATGGCGTCGACATCTCTGATGTTACGGAAATGATTCGCTTCCTGTTTATGTATGGCCCGCCACCAGTGTGTAATCCGTTTTAGCGTATTGCTTTCCACAGTTTTTTGCTTGACAGGTGTTTTGAATATCAATATCTATAAGTTGTTATAATAATGTAGTACCGTTGATGAGGGACCTCACGGATGAGCTCTCTTGACGGTAGAGAGGGGGATGTTATGGGAAACGGGTACGAACCCAGGGTTCTTATCTGTTGTGAGTGTGGGGAGGAATTTGTGTTTACAAGTGCCGCTCAGGAGTACTTTGCTGATCGAGGTTATACTGAAGACCCCAAGCGCTGCAAGACGTGCCACACGAAGTACAAGAAGTCACAGCGAAATCGGCAGCACGGTAATAATTACATTTCTTCGCGCCAGGGTGCAAAGTTCGCGGAGTAGCAGCACCGGAACCCGAGCGTCAGATCGGTTTTCAGGTCCCAAACGATTTCCTTGGGAAAACATTAAAGAAGACAGGGAATTCGACCAATTACTTGATGAGGACCATCTTGCGGGTCAAATCCGTACCTTCAACGGTTAATCTGTACAGATAAACACCGGATGTTACCTGATGGCCCTGGTTGTTGGTACCATCCCAGAGGAGTTGAGTTGTTCCCGATCCGGTGTGTCTATCCATCAGTGTTTTCACTTTCTGCCCGAGAAGATTGAAGATGCTCAGTTCAACCCTGGACGGATACTCAAGTGAGAAGCTGATTATGGTCACCG
>JAOZPL010000104.1 GCA_029932795.1 Candidatus Zixiibacteriota bacterium
GGACTTGTCAAGCTCTAGGTGCTCCAGAAGTTTCTGGTTTTCTGCCAGAGTTCGACGTAACTCATTTCGCTGAGCCTTGAGAGCAGCTGATGGAAACTGTCGAATTGCCTCCAGTGCCATAGTTATATAGTAATCCGGGATGAATGGCGGTACCAGGCTACATGCTATTCTCAAGCCACTGATGATTTCACGGTTGCCGACAACGAAGCCAAACGGAATCGGCGGGAGACCGAATTGATAGGCGAAAGAGTATACTTCCACACCAACCTTCTTACCGTTTTCTGCGGATAGAAGAGAGGGAGGTGTGCGGTCAGGGATGCCCTGATAGGCCGCATCGTTTATGATAAGTATGTTTTCGCGACTGGCCAGCCAGGCCAGATCACTAAGATCCCGTTCGTCAAGCACACAGCCGGTTGGGTTATGGGGAGAGTTGAGGAATAAGACTCGCGCTATACGCGCCAATCGCGTCTGGATGCGGTCAAAGCCCGGATGCCAGTCATTCCTGGCCGAGATGGTATACCCGATCGGTTCACCGCTGCAAGCGAAGACGGCCTGCCGATAGAGAGGAATGGCTACATCCGGTACAAAAGCGACGTCACCATTGTCGATATACGCCAGAGCCAGGTAGTGTACAAGGCTGGCGATACTCCCGCCTATGAATATCTCTTTTTCTGGTACCAGCTTGATATGATGGCAGTTTGCCAGCCAACCGGCCAGTTCTTCTTTGAGGTTGTTTAATCTCTCCTGGGTAGCCGGTTTTAGGCCTTCGACATCTGGTGTCCAATCAGGTTCCCAGGCAATCGGCCAGGCAAAAGAGGCCAGATCAATCAGGTCCGGCCGCTTGAGCAGTTCGTGCTTCTTTTCGGTCCTGATGGAGGCCAGAATGCTCGGTGGCATCTGGTAGATGCGGTTCGCCTTGTCGATGATTACCTTTTTAATGGGCATAGTCTCATTCAGGCTCGTTTGTTGGGATATTTCTCCAGTCCCGCGCGTATACTCAGCAGCCTTTCAATATCCTCCTGTGGCAGGGGATTGGGGGTGCCGAGTTGGGAGGCCAGATGGATGATTTGAGCCAAGTGTTCTACTGTTTCATGTCGGTTACAAGCTTGTTCGAGAGTGCGGCCAAGGGTTAACAGGCCGTGGTTTCGTAACAAAAAGGCGTTGTCCGCCTCTATGAACGGTGCGAGAGCTTCCGGTACTGCTGGGGTCCCGGGAGGAGCGTACGCGGTCAGGGGAATCTCGCCGACAAACACGACTACCTCTGGCAGGATATTACTGGGCAGTTCCGCGCCTGCCACCGCGAAAGCTGTTGCGAACGGCGGGTGGGCATGGACACATGCCCTGACATCCGGTCGCTGCCGGTAGATAAACAGGTGCATTGACAACTCCGACGAGGCTTCCTGCCACCCCTCAAGTTTCCTGCCATCCATGTCCACCGTCACGATGTCCTCGTCAGTGAGGTGTCCCTTGGCCAGTCCAGAGGGGGTTATCAGTACGCGATCCCCATCCAGACGCACCGAGATGTTTCCGTCTGACCCTGCTATCAACCCTCTGTCGTTCAATCGCTTGCCGATGTCGACGAGTGTTTTTTTTGTAGCCAGTGATGAAACCATTGAATGTTAAGTTAGAGCCTTTTCACCAGAAAGTCAACTCGATACAATCAGGCCACACGGTTTGGTGAAGTGTCCACAACCGCCGGGCTATGATTTGAATACGGTGGTGTAAGTGAAAAAATTGCATCGTTTTGGTATTCCAGCCGTTTAATGAGTTAGGTGAAGCAAAAGCAGAAAATAGAGATCGGATGTAGATTTATCTTGACAGATTATTATATATTGAGTATAATATTAGGCTTTACCGATTGGAGGATAACAGCATAATTTGACTGATTCTGTTTTCTCTGCCGGTGAAAAAAAGAGGAGCGGCAGGCCCGGACAAGGTACTCTTGCGTTGTGTGCGTTGACTTGTATCTTGGTGGGCATTCTCATCGCATCTCATCTTGACCTTTCTCCACGCTCGGTAGCAGAGCCGCAGCTATCTGCGGCACCGGCTGGCCGGTATCCGGTAGTGGAGCGCGACGGTGATCTCGAATCTCCCTTCGTGGCCGTAGTTGAGAAAGTCAAAGACGCGGTGGTGAACATCTCTGCGCGATCCCGCACGGAGGAGTTGCCTTGGTGGTTTCGTGGAAGTCACTATACAACGTCGTTAGGCTCAGGCTTTTTCTTCCGTGAAGACGGGTACATTCTCACGAACAGTCACGTCGTTGCCGACGCCGTGGAACTGACGGTTCGAACTGCTTCCGGGTATGTCTATGAAGCCAGACTGGTTGGCGCTGACCCGGCCACGGATCTGGCAGTGATAAAAGTGGTCCCGGAGGAGAAGGTATCAGTGATCCCATTTGGTGATTCCGAAGCGATAAAGGTCGGAGACTGGGCGATTGCCATTGGGAATCCGTTTCCGCAGCAGGGATTGGACCGGAGTGTCACCGTGGGGGTCATATCAGCCAAGGGGAGGAGTAACTTGCGCTTTGGCCGAGAGACACCGCAGTACCAGAACTACATCCAGACCGACGCCTCTATCAATCCCGGCAACTCTGGTGGTCCCTTGGTAGACCTCAACGGTGACTGCATTGGTGTTAATGCGGCCATCTCCAGCCCTACCGGCACATCAGTGGGCATCGGTTTTGCCATTCCGATCAATATGGCCAGAGCGATTGTCCCTGATCTGATTGCAACGGGAAGGGTTAGTCGCGGTTGGCTGGGGGTCTGGTTGTCCGATGTTACGGAACGTGAAGCCAAGCGTCAGGAGTTGGAAGCGGTGCGCGGGGTTAGGATCGATTCCGTTTTCAGCAATTCCCCGGCTGAGCGAGCGGGGATACAGCGAGGTGATATCGTAGTCGAGTTTAACCGTCAGGAGGTCCTCAATAGCAGCCAGTTCTCGGTTCTTGTATCCACCGTGAAGGAGGGAATGGTAATTCCGATCAAAGTGGTACGCAGTGGGAACGAGATCGTCCTGAGCACGAAAATCGCCGACCGGGAAACCTCGCTGGCAAGCCTGCGAGAGGAGTCACCCTCCCGCGATACGTATGTGGCGCGGTGGTTGGGGATGGAGCTGGTGACGTTTACACGCGAGCTGGCTCGAGAGATCGGGGCCAGGTATGTCGAAGGCGTGTATGTGGCGCGCGTTTATCCCGGGACTTCCGCTGATCGTGCCTCTATCGCCGAAGGGACGATTATAATGGAAGTTAATAACGAACCAGTGGCCTCTATTGAGGATGTTCGCAGGGTTGCAGATACAATAGGGAACTCGAGAAAGAAAATACCGTTTATCGTACAGGAACCGGATGGCACAATTGCGCGAAAGATTTGCAGACCTTAGAAGAAAGACAGGGGGAGGCAATAGAATGTCTTATGGCTCCATCGTGAGCGGGTTGTATCGTTTGTAATAACTGTTAAGAGAGGAGTAAGAAACGAGAAGTGGCTAAACAATCCCTGAAATATCGCGATGAAGATCGGTCTCTGGATTTGTATCTTCGCGAGATTGGGGAAACGCCTCTCATCAATGCCGAAGAGGAGGTGCGGCTGGCACGAAGGATTAAGCAGGGAGATCAGAAAGCCCTGGAAAAACTAACCAAAGCCAATCTGCGCTTCGTTGTTTCGGTGGCCAAACAGTATCAGAATCAGGGTCTCTCCCTGGCCGACCTCATTAATGAGGGTAATATCGGACTTATCAAGGCGGCCAAACGGTTTGATGAGACCCGAGGTTTCAAGTTCATCAGCTATGCGGTCTGGTGGATCAGACAGGCGATTCTACAGGCGTTGGCCGAGCAGAGCCGTATTGTCCGGCTTCCGCTGAATCGGGTCGGGACGCTGCATAAAATCGGCAAGGTGTCCAGCAAGCTGGAGCAGAACCTGGGACGGCTGCCGTCACCCAATGAGATCGCCAAAGCGTTGGAACTCTCAGAGGGCGAGGTATCGGATACTCTTAAGATATCCAATTCACACCTGTCGCTCGATGCTCCGTTCTCCATCTCGGAGGACAATTCACTAATCGATATCCTTGAGGATGAATTCCAGCCATCGCCCGATGAAGAGCTCTTATGCAGTTCACTGCGCGTGGAGATTGAAAAGGCGCTGGATTCGCTCACGCCACGGGAGGCGGAGGTGATCAATCTCTACTTTGGTTTGAACCACGAAAAAGCGCTCACCCTGGAGGAGATCGGCGCCAGATTTTCGCTAACCCGGGAGCGTGTGCGCCAGATCAAGGAGAAAGCGATCCGGCGGTTGCGCCATGCTTCGAGGAGCCGATCCTTGCGAGCGTATCTGAGCTGAGAATCAACGGACCTGAAGAACTGGCCGCCCTTTTCCGAGGGGCGGCTTTTTTTTACCCAAAGAGTAATACATCCCGAGTCACGAGGTTCAACGAATGACCAGCGATGTATACGAGCAACTTGACTTTCATCGACTGCCGGCTTTGGTTGGGTGGCAACTGCTGTTACGAATACAGGTGTGGCTATCTTGGACTGTTATCCTCCCGGTGGTGCAAAGAATCTTCTTGTCTGTCGGTCAAGTTTGAGTATCTTGAAACGCGAAGATCGTAATGCCGAAGTGGTGAAACTGGTAGACGCGCTGCGTTCAGGGCGCAGTTCCCGTCAGGGAGTGGGGGTTCGAGTCCCCCCTTCGGCATTAAGATTTCAGCCCGTGAGTCCCACTGACTTAAGGGCTTTTTACTGTTGCCATACGAACCAATGCTCCCCATATTTATGATACCCGTTTACTGGGTGGAGGGAAACCTGCGGTCCAGACTGGAGTTTCGCCGGTGCATCAAGACAATCAAGGAGACGATAAGACCCAGACCTACGTTCCGCTGACCAAAGGCACGATGGTGTGCCACTACCAAATCATCGAGAAGATCGGTGCCGGGGGGATGGGGGAAGTTTATCTGGCTGAGGATACGAAACTGAAGCGGCAGGTGGCGCTGAAGTTCATGCCCTCGCATCTGGTCTCGGACGCAGGAGCTAAGGCCCGCTTTACACGTGAGGCACAAGCAACAGCCAAGTTGGATCACCCCAATATCGTCACCGTCTACGAGGTTAGCGAGTATTCAGGTCGGCCCTTCTTCGCTATGCAGCACATAACGGGGCAGTTACTCAAGGATGTCATCAAGGGCAAAGGGCTCAGTCCGGATCAGGTTATAAATCTAGCGGTGCAGCTCTGCGAGGGTCTGCAGGAAGCGCATCAGGCTGGAGTGGTGCATCGGGATATCAAGCCGTCAAATATCATTCTGGATAAGAAGGGCCGTCCGATGCTGCTCGACTTTGGTTTAGCAGCCGTTCATGGAACGGAGAAGCTGACCAGGACCGGTTCTACTTTGGGCACCGTGGGTTACATGTCACCGGAGCAGGCAAAGGGCCAGAAGGTGGATGCTCGGTCGGACCTCTTTTCTCTGGGTGTGGTTCTCTACGAGATGATCACCGGCCATCGGCCTTTCAGCGGTGAAGACGAAGCTGCCACGCTTCACGCCATCACTCATGAGACACCTCAGCCTCTGGCGAGGTTCTGTACGGAGGTACCGGACGGGCTTCAGGAGGTTGTTGACAAAGCTCTTCGGAAGGATGCCGCCGTGCGCTATCAAACGGCAGCCGGAATGCTGGCTGATCTGAGGCTGCTGAGGCGACGGTCATCCGATACGGAGCAGGTTGTCAGGATCGCCGGGATCGAGAGACGTTTCGTGCCTCTTGCGGTGGGGATAATCGCCCTGCTTGCGGTCGTAGTCGTGGCAGTTGTCTATTTTCTCCTGGATCGAAGCCGGGTATCACAGGCACCCGGTGAGCCAATATGGACCAACTCGATCGCGGTCCTACCGTTCAGGGATTTCAGCCCACAGAAGGACCAGGAATATTTCTGTGATGGTATCACCGATGCCATCATCGGAAAATTAAGCAGCTTGAAGGACCTCAAAGTCATCTCGATGACTTCCGTCATGCGTTACAAAGCCCCTGATCGAGATGTCAAGAGGATTGGCCAGGAGCTGGGCGTTGAAAAGATTCTCGAAGGAAGTATCCAAAAGGAGGAAAACAGAATCCGTGTCAGGGCTCAGCTCATCAATGTCGCGGATGATGCCCACCTCTGGTCCCATACCTATGACAGGCAGATAGAAAGCATTTTCGCCGTTCAGGATGATATCTCTCACGCCATAGTGGACGTGATGAAGATTGAACTCCTCGGAGAAGACGAGGTCTCCTTTGGCAGGCGTTATACCGAAAATGTGGAAGCTTATAATTTCTACATGCGTGGCCGCTACTTCTGGCGCAAGCGCGTCGAAGAACATATCAAGACGGCCATAGAATATTTCGAGAAAGCGATAGAACTCGACTCCAACTATGCCATGGCCTATTCGGGACTCGCCGACGCCTGGTCGGTCCTTCCCAGTTACAGTACGTATCCAGACAGCGAGGCTGTCCCGAAGGCCAAAGAGGCGGCAGAAAAGGCGCTGGCTCTCGATGACAATCTTGCCGAAGCCCATGCCTCCCTGGGATTGGTTCTAATGGATGAAGAAGAATACGATGAGGCTGAGAAGGAATTCAGGCAAGCAATTGAGCTCAATCCCGGTTATGTTTGGGCACATATCTGGTATTCAAACCTGTTCGGTGACACAGGTAAGCCAGAGAAAAGCATAAAGGAGCTGGGAATCGCTTATCGACTGGATCCCGTGAACATTGTCATAATCTTGAATCTGGCCGCAATGAAGAGTGACTCGCGGGAGTGGGATGATGCAGCAGAACTGTATAAACGTGCCTTGGAGATTGAATCCAATCCCAACTCCTATACCATATACGCTCAGTTTCTGCAGGGACTGGGGCGAACTGAAGAAGCTCGTCGCGTCCGATGCCCACGAAGGTCTGAAGGGTGCCATCGTGTCGGTCCT
>JAOZPL010000105.1 GCA_029932795.1 Candidatus Zixiibacteriota bacterium
A
The DNA here is from genome assembly GCA_029932795.1 of Candidatus Zixiibacteriota bacterium. GTDB lineage: Bacteria > Zixibacteria > MSB-5A5 > GN15 > FEB-12 > JAOZPL01. Next base: position 2 of record JAOZPL010000105.1, read on the forward strand.
CTTAAGGCCATTCTTAACCATTATTCTATCCAGAAAGGCAATAATCTCTCCAAGATTAACGTTTCGCATATTGTCTCCTATTCAATTGTTGTTACATTATAGCTTGCCCATCACTAACACCCATAGAACTGTCAGGTCACACGCCTGCGGCGCAAGACCTGACATAACGCAACAAGCGTTGGGCTATCCGGGGTGCGGGCGGGATGGCCGCCCGAACCCGCTCAGCCCGGTACTCTCCGTCCCATCACAGCTTGATAAGCTCGACCCGGCGGTTGTTGGCTTTGCCCTCGGGGGAATCGTTAGTGTCAATCGGCTTCGACTCACCCCAGCCTTTGGCTTCAAGTCGATCAGCGCTGATGCCGTACTTGGAAATCAGGTAGTCCCGCACTGATTCAGCCCGGTTTTGAGAAAGTGTCATATTGTGTTCATCAGAACCGTCGCTGTCAGTATGTCCCTCAATTGACAGGCGCAGGTCAGAGTCATCTTCAAAAAGCCGCCCAATCTCTTTGAGCGTCTTGTATGATTCCGCCTTGATAGTGTATGAATCCGGATCGAAAAGAATACCGTGTGTGACGATTTTCCCTTCCTCATCAAGCTGGTCTCTCAGGCTCTTGCCCCCCTCGGCGAAGCGGAAACCACGGAACAGCGTCGGGTTGTTGGGGTCCTCGTATGGACGATGACGCAGACGAAAGCCGACCGGGTTGAAATCCTCCACTTTCGGCACATTGGCAACCCGCTCCCTGTCCACGTAGCACTTGATCGAACGTTTGGTCGCCATGATCCGCATGATATGGACGCCTTTTGTAAGCTTGCTGGGCAGACTCTTGTCCGCAAGAGTGTTGCTCTTGATTGCAAGCCAGGTGCCGTCATTACCGTATACACCAAACTCTCCGATGTTTTCTCCCTTAGAATCTACCCAGTAGATATAGAAGTAGTTCCCACTAAAGTCGGGTCCGTTATTATAGAACTCCAACTCCACTGTGTACTGGGGCGGCAACGGCTGGTCCGGCATTTTGGGACGAATAGAGCCATCATTCGTACACATGATCCAGAACTCTTTGCCAAGCCGAACGACTTCATAAACGCCCCGATCTAGATTCCATCGATACGGAAATTCCCCTTCCTCTTCCCCTTTCATATCGTCGTAGAAGATCACCCGGTCACCGGGGATGAAATCGTACTTGGTGTAGAGTGTCATATCCTCCGCCACACCAGCAGCGACAGTGGTGGTTGCCGGTGTACCCGCGGTGGCCGGAGCAGCCGTTGGAGTCCCCGGGGCAGCCTGTTGAGCGCCATACTGCTGAGTGTATTGTCCCTGACCTTTGTAACGATAGTATTCTTTGGGAACTTCCCTGGAGATCATATCGACGGTCTTAGCCAGCGCCGCGCGGATAGCCTTTTCCATCGGCTCGTTGGAATAAACACCAAGGCCTCCCGCGAGAGCCACATCCTCGGTCCAGCCTCCACCGGCCATACTGGTTTTCCAGCTTTTGGTCTCGGCCTTGATCGCCTTGGCTTTCAACACGCGTCTGGTGCGGATATCAATCAGCTTGATATCCATGATTATCTTGGCCTTCTTGGTCTGGACACCGACTTTCCCGAATGCTTTTTTCGTCAGTCCGCCCAGGCCGCCACCGCCGCCGCCGGCATCCGGCTCGAAGGCTGTGACGGCACCGGTCACCAGGATGTCCGCGCCTTCCATCAAGCCTTTTTCAGGGCCCCGTCCTTCTTCGACATATCCGGACTGGCCGAGATCAATCTCCTCGGCCAGCTCCCCGACTTCTTCCTGGCTGGCCAGAACAATGAACTTTTCGGTGTTCACCAGAACAGTTGACAGCATCTCCCCAATGGCCGCCGCCATGTCGTAGGTACACTCATCCGCTTTCGGCTTGATCTTGCCGATAGCAATACGAGCCTTGTTCCCCTGATAGGTTAGAGTCTCTTCAACGTCAGCAACAGCCAGACCGAATAACAGAACCACCCCTAACATCACACATAAGACACTTCGAACGACTACTAATCTGCGCATAAGCCACCTCCTGTCACAAGATTTTTGCCCGCGAGTTACCTACCGCACGCAACGGGCCACCCGGCCACACCACATCTTTGCAATATTCCCGGTACCCTGGCCGCTTACGCTTACTGCCCCATCTGCATCATCTGGACTTTCTTGTAGTCCTTGGGAATATCGAAGATGCCCGCCGGAGCGGATTTGTCGGCGTGCTCCAGAAGGGTTGTCGTCGTTTTCACTGTGGTCCCCATCACCTGAGCTTCATCAACACTCAAGACTGTCAGACCCTTGACCTTTTTCATCTCCTCCAGCGCCTCCTGGAAACCGGGCATCTTTGCCATGAGAGCATTAGTGAGAGCATAAAACATGTTGTAGTCAATCTGGATGTCTTCGCTGGCCCAGAGCTCGGATTTCGTGGAGCCCATCGGCATCTTGACCTCGATGATATACTTCTTCGTGCTCCAGTCCTTTATCTTTTTCTTCTCGTCCGTCGGCGTCACCGTCACCTTCATCGACATCATCCCGGCCGCCATTCCCTGCATCATCTCGGCAGCCTGGGCCGCTTCCTCGTCATCCTCCAAACCGGCCATCTTCTTGATGTCACCCAATGCCTCTATGGGCATCTCCGAGTAGGTTTTCTTCTCGTGGTCTATAAAGTACATGATGCCTTTATCGGCTCGGAGTATGGACGATTTGTTGTCAGACCCACTCATGCAAGCCTTGTCCTTGGCCATCCATATCGACGAGGTGTCATCCTTGGCCGCCTGTTTCTGACCCATGACCTCGAAAGCGTCAGTGTGGGTCACCTGTTTGATGAATGTGTCTGCCCTGGTCGTTCCCGGCATCATCAGCAGCGCCAGGAATGCCAGCCCGCAAAGACCGGTTAAAGTTACTCTAATCCTCATCTTGTTCCTCCTTCCATCTGATTCTCGGGTCAACTCCACATCGCAACACCGACAATCTCTCATTTGCTCCCACCGACAAGCGCCGATATGCAATGCCGGGGCTCCCTTCACAGAGATCATAATGCATTCAGGTACAAAAGAAAATAAAACTATATCGAAAAACAATGGCAGATGTCGGAAATATTTTGCTTGAATACAGGAAGGCTCTCCGTATACTTCCGACTGATCTCTATAGATAGGATGCACCTCACACTTGGAAAAAGTGCCGGAGACAAGAACAGAGAGTCGTAAACGGAAACCCCTCTGGAAATCGGTCCTCGCAACGGCTGTTAAGCTCCTGCTGGCCGCCGTAGTCATCTATTTTGCCGGACGGCAGTTGGTGAACAACTGGGCCGAGGTATCTCAATACCACTGGACTATCAACCCTGTATTGCTGATCCTGTCCATTGTTTTTCACCTGATCACCTTTGCCCTGTTTGCCAAAACGTGGTGCGTGCTCATTAAAGCGTTTAACTTCCGCGTTCCCCTGAAGTACGGCTTCAAAGTCGCCTATATCGCCGACCTGGGACGATATATTCCCGGCAAGATCTGGCCCGTATTTGGAATGCTCTACGTGTTGAAACAGATGAACATAAACAAGGAAGTCGCCTTTGCTTCATGGGGGATGATCACAATTCTTAGTCTGCCCCCGGCCTTTCTGGCGGGATTCATCACTGTTTCGTTTTATCCTGAGATGCTTTCTGGAACATCAAGTGTTGGTCTCGGTATCGGTCCGTTGGTGGCTGTAGCCGGGACCCTGGCTGCGTCGCTCGTGTTGGTCTTCGCTCCCAACAGGACAATGGCCTTGTATAACTGGATTGTAAAGATGTTAAGGAGGCCTCCGGTTCAATTCAAGCTGGACAAAAAGATTGCCCTCCAGGTCTACCTGCTGTACTTTGTCTGCTGGATATGCTACGGCATTGCCTTTTACACGTTCATGCATGCCATAATGGATAAACCGGAGATTCCGGTTATTGCCGGGGTCGGTTCCTTTGTCATGGCATATCTTATTGGATACCTGGCCTTCTTTTCGCCGGGCGGTCTGGGAGCGCGTGAACTGGTGCTGACTACCGTGCTTTCCCCTTTCCTGGGACCGGTCGCCGCCGGATTGGCTGTCACTGCCAGAGTATGGAATCTTATCACCGAGTTTATCGCCGCCATCATCGCTCTGGCAATAAAACTGGAAACGAAAAAGGAGTAGCTTTTGGCCAGAAAGCGAAGAAACGCAGCCACGACCGCACAGGAACCCCGTCATACAAGGTGGGACCCGGAAAGCTCTCGCTGGTTTACACCGATAGCGTTTGGTGTCCTCCTGCTCGGCATCGTGATCCTGTTTAGCGAGTTCATTTTTTCCAATATGACCTTCCACAGCGGCGATCTGATGCGGGCAGGTATATTCTTCCGGTCCTTCTGTGTGAATTACTTTCTTGCTCACGGTTCTATTCCTCAGTGGGATCCGTACATCTTCGGCGGCCTTCCCTTTGTGGAGGCCTTTCATGGCGATATATTTTACCCGGTTTCTTTCATCTTGAAGTTATGCGGCCCCCTCGTGCGTATGCTGGGCTACAATATGATCCTGCACATTTATCTCGCAGGCATATTCGCTTACCTGTGTGCCCGGCAATTCAAGCTGTCCAAGGTAGCTTCGCTCCTCTCCGGCATCTCGTACATGTTTGCAGCGTACCTGATCTCTCTTGTCGCACCCTGGCACGACGGCAAGATCTTTGTTACTACGTTATTTCCATTAACGATTCTGTTCCTTGACAGAGGGTTTGAGAAAAAGCCGCTGCTCAACTTCTCTCTGCTGGGACTCTTCATCGGACTGATAATTCTAACCCCCCATCCCCAGATGTCATACTTTTCTCTCTGGGCGATCGGCCTTTATACGCTGTTCAAACTGATCTTTCTGTACCGGCAGAAGCGCTCACTGAAGGTGGTGATCCGGCCGGCTGTGCTTGCGATCTATGCCGTTGCAATCGGCCTCCTGATCTCCGCTATCCAGTTCTACCCCGGATACTACTACACGAAGAACTTCTCACCCCGCACCGAGTCCGAGTCCAAGCACGGTTGGGACTGGGCGACGTCATGGTCACTGCACGAAGAGGAAGCCTTTTCGCTGTTGATTCCGGAATTCGCCGGCACCAGTACCCAGAAAGCAAGGACCTACTACTGGGGAAAGAATGCCTTCAAAGACAACTCCGAGACGGTGGAGATCGTCTGCCTGTTTATTGCCCTGATCGGCCTGTTCTTTTACCGGAAAAAGGAAACCTATTTCCTGGGAGGTCTGGCACTCTTCGCGCTGATCTACGCTCTGGGTGCGACAACGCCGTTTTTCCGATTGTTTTTCCATGTGATACCAATGGTGAAATCCCTGAGGGCACCCTCAATGATAATGTTTCTGTTCTCATTCTCGATAGCTATCCTGGCCGGCATGGGCCTGCAGTTCATAATAGATGAGAGCCGAAAACTAAAAGAGAAGCGTGCCAAAGTCTTTAACTGGCTGCTTTTGGGCGTGCCCGGCTTGATGCTGCTCCTGGCCGTTCTTTTCAGCGCCTCCGGTAAGGGGATGCTCAACCTCTGGACCTCCGTTTTCTACAGCAGTGCCGCCACTACCATGGTGCAACAGGGAGTAAGCAAGCTGGATGTAGCGTACATGAACCTCCCGGCGATTCAATCAGGGGCCTGGTTGGGATTCTTCTTTACTGCCCTGGCCGCTGCATGTGTATGGTTGTATCGAACCGGAAAAATGGGCACACCTATCCTGATTGCCTTGTTGTTTATTCCAGTCGTTGACGGCATCCGATTCAATAAGCGCTTTATTAATCTCGTGGATCCTTCACCGTACCTGTCCACCAACCTGCTGTCCGAGTTTTTCACGAGGGATACCGGCCACTACCGGGTGCAGGATTTCAGCCAGACTACCGCCACCAACCTTCCCTATCACGGCACCGAAGTGGTCGTGGGCTACCACGGCAACCAGCTTAAATGGTACGACAGGCTTCTCGGGGGACCATCGTTACGAAATACGGCAAATCCGCGCTTCCTGAATCTGGTCGGCACCAAGTATCTGATTTTTTCATCCAACCAGAAACTGCCGCCGGGTTACCTGGGTGATAAGCCAACCACACCCGTGTTGAACTTCGGCCCCGGACAGGTCGTTCGAAATGACAACGCCTTCCCCAGGGTCTTCCTGGTTGATCGGTATGAGCTGTTTGACGATGTTAATGCGATCTATCCTCGAGTTCTGAAGAGTTCCGATGACCTCAGGGAAATAGTTTATCTGGAAGAAGAGCCCGGGATTGAACTGACCCCAGATAGCATGCATCTGGATTCAGCATGGGTTATTGATTATGAGAACGATTCTGTGCTGATCGGACTCAGTTGTTCCCGGGACCATATCCTGGTGATGACGGACAACTACTATGACGCCTGGCACGCTTACATTGACGGTCAACCAGCCAGGTTGCTTCGGGCATACGGCAGTTTTCGGGCGGTAGCGGTTCCGGCCGGAACGCAAAATGTGCTGTTCAAGTATAGATCGCAAAGATACGTTACCGCACGACTCGTCACCGGGTTGACATGGTTATACCTGTCTATCATAATTGTCTTCTATGCGGTTAAGTGGATAATAAGTCGAAGGAGACAGAACGTCGTTGAATAGTCCGCCATATCCAAAAGGAAACGGCCAGCCAATGTCTCCATAAGCCGGCCGTAACTCATCTGTTAAGACGATACTGAAGACATATGCGTTGCTGATCGTCAAAGCGATTGCGGCGGACCGGAAACTGATGACAGTATCTTGGTTCCTATCTGTAACCTGCCGGGGCAGTGGCCGGATTAAAAACGCCAGCGCCTACCATGATGAACTGCCCTCAACCGCGCTGCCGGTTACCTCATTGTCACTTCT
>JAOZPL010000106.1 GCA_029932795.1 Candidatus Zixiibacteriota bacterium
GGCCATTAATTTACCATACCAAATCCCACCTTGAAAGTCAACAGAAATTACGTAAGTTGTTGTACATCAGCTAAATACGCTCAAAATAGCCTTCCGGATCAGTTGGTGGCCGTATTCTACAAAAAAACCCCCCGAAAACGGAGGGTTTTTCACAGGTCAACTGTAATGCTCTTACTTCAGTAGCATCATCTTTTTGGTTTTGACGAATCTGTCGGTCTCAAGCTTATAGAAGTAGATGCCGGTAGCGGCCGGGGTGCCGCTGGCCGATCGGCCATCCCATTCCACTCGCTTGCTGAATTGCGGTGCAACTTCCTCGTCGATCAGCGTTGTTACCTTCTGCCCCAGCACGTTGTAGACCGTGATTGTGACGTGCGCACGCTCCGGGACGTCAAACTCAATGACTGTAGTTGGATTGAACGGATTCGGGTAATTCTGGGCCAGTGCAAACTCGTCAGGGAGCACTTCCAGGCCGTTTTCGTCAACACCCACAGTGGCACTGGTGACCATGAAGCAGGTATCACCGGACCAGTCCGGGTAATCGTTGCCAGTACCACCCAGGCCGGCCCACTTCCAGGTATTACTGGAACGGTACCAGCAGGAGTCAATACAAATATGCTTGCCGCTGTCCGCAGTATTCGTCGGGCCGATAGTGACCCGCCAGCTTACAGCATCCCAGCCGTCGATGAGACCGGTACCCAAGGCGAAGGCTAATCCTGCGAAACCAATTGTATCGGCATTCGAACCGGTGATACTGAAGCCATTGGTGAACGTACTTACGAACTGGGCATCGAAACCGTTCAGCCAGTCGCCGTAAGTGGTGTCCCACGTGGCGCCGTCAGTTGAGTAAATGCGAAAGCCGTTCGTCACGTTATAGTCTTTGCCGCTGCCCACGTTGGTAACCCTTATATCGAACGCGTGCGTGTTACCGGCGCTCAGCATGGTGTCACCCTGGACGTTGCTGACACTTTCCAGCACTACCTCTGTAGTCTGGGCCGAAACCATTGCGGCGGCCAGCACCATAACCGAAAGGAAAATTAGCAATCTAAGTTTCATACGCTTTTGAGCCTCCGTTCTTATACAATGTTTAACCTGTTGCAACATCCTTGCTTCTGTCGTGATTGTCAATTTATCTGAGATTTCACCTCCTGGTTATGTCGCAATCATTATGAGGAAATATACCTCTTCCATCTCTCTGAATTAATAATAGTGGCTCCACCAGCGGGAGTCAATAAAAATTTCGGAGGTGAGTCAACTAAAAGGGTCCCCGGGTGGTTTTCACGTTGTGTGTGCCGGGGACAGTCGGCACGCGAGGAACAAGAAAACCGCCTTTTCGGGGCGGTTTTCTGGAGAGTCTGTGCCGGCCAGTGGAGATCGGCTATTGCGGAGGCTGTGGCCCTGAATGATACAGGAACAGGATTAAGTAGGTTACATCGCCAATGTTGACATCGCCATCGCCGTCAACATCGGCAGCTTCTATATTCAATGGTGGTGGGCCGCCACGGTAAAGATACGCAATCAGCCAGGCCAGATCGTTCATGGTGTATTTGCTGTTGTTGTCGATATCTCCCCTGAGGAATGACACAACCCACAGGGTGGTCGTGATTGTGTCGGAGGCTCCGGAAGGGTCAGTAGCAGTGAAGGTAACATCAAAGGTATTGTCAGCCTGGTACATATCCGGCAGGACGTAGTAGATTCCGACACCGTTTCCGGAATCGATAAAGGAGGCTGTGATCTCACTCCATAACGGCAGACCGGTCAGTGTGAGAGAATCCATATCCGGGTCAGAGGCGCGCACCACAATGGCTGTCAGGGTGTCAATCTGCACATAGTATATGAACGGCAGCTCAGTCGTAAAGTACGGAGACTGGTTGCCGGCTTCCAGCACGTCGATCTGCACCACCAGCGTATCAGAGGCGCCATCATCGTCGATGGCCACAAAGGTTACAAAATAGGTTCCTGCTTGAGTGTAATCCGGATAGAAGAGAAAGGTCTTGAGACCCTGGATACCGTCGAACTCAGAATTGGTAGGCATGTCAAGCGCGCTCACTTCCGCGGTGCCGTCGACGTCATTCGCAGCCACTCTGAATTCCAGCGTGTCGCCTTCAGTAACGGAGTACGGCGGCGTGCCGTCAAGCAATTCGATCTCCGGCGTGAAGTTTCGATCAATGACCTTAATGGTCGCCTTAGAGGTCTGAGACACATCAGTGTAGACTTCATCCGTAGCTTCAAAGATTATATCATAGAACGCCGGCAGACTGACCGGACCGCCCTGAGTGTGATCGGGAATAAAGGTCAGTGTGCCGGTACCGTCCCGCGGGTCGTCAAACGTCATGTTCGGCGGCAGTGAATCGACAGTGCCGTCCAGATACGCATCCAAAAACGGCATAGTGCCGTCAGCATCGTACGAAGTGACCACATAGGTCAGCGTATCCCCCTCATATATAGTCTGGTTGCCGGGGGTAAAGACAAATGGTAGTTGATTGTTATCTTCTACGGTTATCGTTACCAGTTGGGAATCCGTCTCGAGGGTGTCGGTAGCATAGAACATGATCTGATACTCGCCCGCCTGGGTCAGGTCCGGCGTGAATTCAAAATCGCCTGTCCCGTCGCTGTTATCCGTGAATGTGGCGTTGTCCGGGAGTGAGTCCGTATACAGGAGCGGGAGGGTTCCATCCGGATCGGAGGCCGTTACGGTAAACGCCAGTGTCCCCGTTTCCAGAATCGTCTGATCGGCAATCGAGTCCAGAACCGGTGGCTGGTTGCCGGCCTCGATCACTGTGAGCGTGACCACGATGGTGTCGGCCAGGATGCCATCGTCAGCAATGACGCCGATATCGTAGGTGCCGGAGTCTACATACGCAGGGGTGACTGTGAAGGCGGCTACGCCATTACCACTGTCAACCATGGAAGCGAAGGGTGGCAGGGACGATTCCGTCGTGGAGAAAGCAATACCCACCTGATCCGGATCGTAAGCGGTGACCACAAACTCAAGGGTGTCACCCTCGGTAACCGATGGGCTGGGAACAGAGTCAAAGACCGGGAACTGGTCACCAGCTTCATATATCTGAATTAACACGACTTCCTTATCTATGGCGAAGCCGTCGTAAGCCTTGATTGTTACGCTCGCCAGTCCGGCCTGCACGTAGTTGGGGAAGAATGTAAAGACACCGGTGCCATCACCGTTGTCGTCGAAGTTCGAGTTGGGCGGCAGCTTTTCGGCCAAAAGCTGTGGATCCGGACCGTCCGGGTCTGTGGCAGATACAAATACCAGCAGGATCTCACCCTCCAGGATCGTCTGCGGACCAATGGGGTCAAGAACCGGTGGGATGTTTTCAACTACTACCTCGATCTCTACCGGCAGAGTGGCCGACAACTGCGGCGTTTCCTGATCCACCGCCAGGAAAGTCACGGTGTCAATGCCTTCCTGCGTCGTATCGGGAGCAAATGTGAACGTGCCGGTGCCGTCGCCGTTATCCACAAACGATGCATTCGTGGGCAAAATCAGGACAGACAGGAAGAGGCGGTTGGCGGGATTGGGATCGGTCGAGTCGGTGGCAACCACGGTAAACTGCAAAGTATCACCGGCAACCACTCCAAACGGCCCGGCAGCAACCCATTCAGGCGGCTGGTTAACGTCGTTAGTGGTAATTATGAAATTGGTGCCCCCCGTCTGCCGCGGTGTACCGAAATCTGCCGCGAAGAGGAATACAGTATCAACGCCGGCGTCGAAGAAATCGGGGGTGTAAGTCAGCGTGCCGGTGCCATTGCCACTATCCACGAAGGTGTAGTTGTTCAGCGTTGTGCTGACCGAGAGGGCCGGGAAGACAGCCCCGCCATCGGGATCGGTGGCATGAACGACGATGACAAGGGTATCTGCTTCGTTGACGGTAGTATCGTTAATCGGATCAAACACCGGAGGCACATTGCCTGTCTCCGTGACCGTGATATCTACCACTTCGGAGTCGGCCAGCAGGCTGTCATCAGCTATGAAGGTGATCGTATAAAGGCCGGCCTGCATGAAATCCGGGCTGAAATCAAATGTGCCGGTCCCATCGCCGCTATCGACAAAGGTAGCGTTAGCCGGCAGTCCGATAGCTGATAGCACAGGGATCGTACCGTCTGGATCAGTAGCAGAAACGATGAAGTTGAGGTTATAGCCCTCGACCACTATCTGCGGGCCAATAGAGTCCAGGACCGGCGGTTGGTTGCCGGCTTCATCGACAGTGATAACCACAACCTCGGAATCTACGTCGGTTGGATACACAGCGTCTGCAGCATAGAACGTGACGTTATACGAGCCGGCCTGGATATAGCTTGGTGTCCACTCGAACAGGCCGCTTCCGTTCAGGCTGTCGGTGAAGACCGCACCGGCGGGAAGGCTGTCGGTTGACAGGATCGGCGTTGTGCCGTCCGGATCGGTGGCGTTAACCACAAAGGTCAGGGGGATATTCTCCGTGGTTGACTTGGGGTCGATAGCTGCCAGAACCGGAAGCTGATTTGTTTCTGTCACTGTTATCTGGACAACGATCGAATCCAGTTCGAGGGAAGAGTCAACCGCCTTGAAAACGACGTCATAGACACCTGCCTGGGTTAGGTCAGGATTAAACTCGAATAAGCCGGTGCCATTGCCACTGTCTGTAAAATTCGCGTTGGTTGGAAGGTTGGTGCCTGAAAGCGCAGGAACCTCGCCATCAGGATCAGTAGCGCTCACAAGCAGAGTAAGGCTGTCACCTTCGGCAATGCTGGTATCGTTTATAGATGCCAGAACGGGCGGGTGGTTACCGGACTCGGTGATAGTAATGGTTACAATTTCTGAATCAACAAGCGCCGGGTCAATGGAATCAACAGCATAGAACGTAACATAGTAATCGCCCGCGTCGGTAAATATCGTCTGCCACTCGAATAATCCCGTACCATTGCCACTATCAATGTAGGTGGCGGAGCCGGGCGGGGTGGAGCTTGTCATGACCGGTGTATCCCCCTCAGGGTCAGTAGCCGAGGTCGTAAACGTGAGCATTTCTCCCTCGATGGCCGCTTTGGGACCGATCGACGCCAACACTGGCGGTGAATTGGCATTGTATGTAAAACCGCCACTTAGCATGTTGGACGTAAGCCCGGAGGAATCGTTGGTGGCCCATACGTTGGCGGGACCAACGGTGCCGGCTGGTGTAATTGCAGTCACGTGGTGTGGTGAAATGACTGTGCCAGTAATCGGGCTGGAGGAGCCTATCTGGACAGTGACGCCATTCACGTCAAAACCGGTACCATAGAGGTTAACCAGTGTACCGCCGGATGCCGAACCGTTATCAGGTGTGATTGAATCTAGGACCGGTGCTACCAGCGTCCCCGAGTTGACGGTGATGACAGTGGAGTGCCGTGAGTAATTGCCGGAGGCGTCCTCCGCAATTATGAGATAGTCATAAGAGCTGACACCATCGACAGTGACATCGACGAAGAAGCTGTCGACCACGCCCGGGTCGGCGAGATCACCGGCGATATTGTCCAGACGGAAGAAAGAGCCGTTGGAAGTTGCAGCCCGGCGATAGACGTGGTAGGTCAGCCCCGCCTGCCCGTTCCAGGTGAGCAAAACACTCGACAGTGAGACACCCTGACCGGTCAGGCCGGTCGGTACAGTTGGCCAGCTATTGGCACCCAGCGTAATGTCTTCCTGCTGGAAGGAATTGTTCGGAATCAGCTTGGCCAGATGGAAACCTTCGCCGTTGAAGATGTTGTAGAAGTAGTAATCGTAGGGATTCCCCGGTGCTTCCGTCAGGTAGTTCTGGAAATCGTCAAACCAGTTCCCGGCGTCATATCCGGCACCGTCGCAGCTCTCGATACGGACTTCTTCGTCGGTATCATCCAGAAAACCTAAAAAGGAGATCTCCCCGTTTATGGGGGTTGTCAGATCGGAATTGGACACAGTCCCGAATATTGAGCCCTGAGCCAGGGCGGGGGACGACATCGCCAGTATGAGCAAAAAGACAAGTCCGGGAAGATACGCTACCCTGATGTTTCTGTTCTTAAACCGCACTGCGGCACCTCCGTATATCTTGGAACCATTTTTTTTCATAGCCATCTACCCGTTACGGTGCAGGGAACGTCCCGTCCACGGCGACGTTCGCCTGATAAGGTTTGCCTGCCCGTACGCTGAAGTTAGGTCCGAATCCGGCTGCGAAACGTGACTCGTAGCTTTGCGATCCGGCAATGAAATTATTCAATGTATTCAAAACGCCCGGAATGGCGTCAATGACATCCTGGGCAACGGAAAAGTTGTTTTCCAGTTCAAACGGAATCATAATGAAGTTGAAGTCGGTCGTGGCGGTGGTGATCAGCGAGTAACTGATCGTTCCCGAATCGGGTATGTTCCCCGCCAGACTGAATATTGTGTCAACAGCTGCGTTGATCTGATAGATGCCGCCCGCAACAACAGTGAAATTGGTACCAAAACCGGCGGCGAAACGCGACTCAAAGCTTTGTGATAACGGTATGAAGTTGTTAACCGTCAGGACATTCCCGGTGCCGATGGCATTAATAAGGTCGTCAGCAACGTTAATACCTGTATTTGTAAACGGAATACCGACCAGGTTGTAGTTTGTCGTAGTAGTAGCAACCAATTGGTAGTCGTACTGGCCAACACGGTTTGACACTGCCGAGCGGTTTTCGTACACGTCAACAGCTCGCGCCACGTAGAAATACTGAACGAGTGTATCGCCGACTACATTGGCTCCACCGATGTCAAAGTCTGTGAAGCTGGTCGTGGCGCCGTCGACAGCGCCGATCGAATCAGTTGGCGTCGGCGTGAAGTAGGCCGTTGTGCCACGGTAAATGA
>JAOZPL010000107.1 GCA_029932795.1 Candidatus Zixiibacteriota bacterium
TGGCATGCCCACGTTATCCTTAGCTTGCGTCTCAAGATCCTCAAGGGTTATGTCCACGTTGTAGTTGAGATTCAGGTAATTGGACGTGATAACCCCAAGCTTCCGCAAGAAATGGATAAAATCATCATAGTGGCGCTCGTTTTTTTCTTCAAGATGGCGCTTCAGTAGTGGAAGGCTTATCTTGCTCCAGACAGCCGCCTCACTAGAATACTCAATGAGGAAATCCCCGAACCTCTTCTGGCAACTTTTACCCCCGTACCGGTACCCTGCAAGTGAGTCCAAGTAGCAGCACATCAGGATTAGTCCCTCTATTTTTTCCAAGCATGTCGATTCAACAAACCGTACACGCTCGGCGAAGAACTCAAAGAAGTGCTTGTTTCGTCCCTACCCGTCGTTACTATCCATACATTGTAATATACGACACCACCCTCGAAGATCAAGCAGTACAGCCACATACTATCTTATCCAGAAACCAGAACACTTCTTCTATTTTTTCACCTTGGATTGTGCTTTCTTACCTAATTCACTATTTTAACCCCATGTACAACGACACTATCATGGAGCATTTTAGGAACCCGCGTAATACGGGTGAAATCGAGGACCCCGACGGGGTTGGCCAGGCAGGCGACGCAGCCACTGGCGACATCATGCGCATGTATATCAAAGTCAGCGATGGTCTTATTATCGAGGCCAGGCACCAAACCTTCGGTAATGCCGTGGCGATCGCAGCCAGTTCCATGTCCAGCCTTATGATGATTGGGAGGAGTCTTGATACGGCTTACGCTATCACCAAGGAAGATGTCTCGGAGGCGCTGGACGGCATCCCGCCTGACAAGATGGACTGCTCCAATATGGCACCGGAAGCTATCCGCGCCGCGATTGACAATTACCGCTCACGACAGCAACAAGGCTAAGGCTACTGCTCGTACCACTACGCTGTTGTCACGCGTGAAACGACATGCCGGAACTGCCCGAAGTTGAAATAGTTGTCCGAGGTCTGCAGGCGACAATAGTAGACCGGACAATTGCACGAGTGACCGTCAAAGCGCCCACCTCGTCAATCCTGGTTGCCAACTCACTCAAACCGCGCCGATTTGAGCAGATTCTGAAAGGCAAAAGAATCCTCTCTGTTAACCGTCGAGGAAAAAACATTCTGATCTCCCTCTCTGCTGAGTTGACCCTGTGGGTGCACTTGAAAATGACCGGTCGCTTGTTGTACATGCCATCGGATGAACACAGGGACAAGCACGACCTGGTGGTGATCGATTTTATTTCAAACCATGACAACAATCCCAAGATGCACCTTCGTTTCAACGACTACCGCCGCTTCGGGAGGCTTCGCCTCTTCCCGGATGCGGAACTGTGGCAACAAAACGGACTGTCAGAACTTGGCCCGGAGCCATTGGAGATTAGCGCCAAGCATTTCGTAGCCCTCTGCTTTAAGCGTAGCCGCATGATAAAGCTGGCCCTTCTTGACCAGTCATTCATCGCCGGGCTGGGTAATATCTACGCCGATGAAGCGTTGCATTACTCGCGTATTCACCCGAGGCGACTGACCTCCTCGATTTCAAAGAGGAAACTGATTGAACTGCATGGACACATCCGACGCTTGCTAAGGCGATCAATCAGGTTGAAGGGTACCCACACAAATGCTTATGTCGGTGTTGATGGCAGACCCGGCAGGTTTCAAAACTACCTGAAAGTATACGGACGTGAAGGGGAACCGTGTACTTTCTGTGGTACGCGAATAGTGCGAAAGCGGATCGGCTCCCGCTCCGCTCACTTCTGCCCCCGCTGTCAAAGAGATATATGATCCGGACTTTTTCTCCTTAAGGATACTACGTCAGTCTTCTGCCAGTAGAGACATCAAAGAAATGTAAAGCATTCCGATCAAAATTGAATTTGACCGGTTGCCCGGGCGTCAGCAATGAGCCGGTACCAGCCACGGTCAGGTTCTGATCATTAAACGAGATGATGGTGTTGTAGTGATCTCCCATGTACTCACAGTCGACGATGCGGGCGAGAAAAGGTCCGTCCAAGCAAATCTCTATCGCTTCCGGACGCAGACCTACCAGCAACTCCGACGGGGCGGCTAGATTGAGCAAGTTGGAGATTTCAAAGCCAAAAGGAATCAGCCGTCCATCCTCTATCCGTGCCTTAAGTATGTTCATCTTCGGTTGGCCGATGAACTCAGCTACAAAACGGCTTACCGGCTTATCATACAACTCCTCCGGTGTGCCGATCTGCTCAACGCCACCATTATTCATGAGAGCAATACGGTCAGCCATCGTCAGCGCCTCTGCCTGGTCGTGGGTAACATGTACCATTGTCCGGCCCAGTTTTTTTTGTATTCTCACGATCTCCTGGCGCATGCGGACACGGAGTTCAGCGTCGAGATTAGATAATGGCTCATCCAGCAGAAAGATCGACGGTTCCCGGATTATCGCCCGGCCAAGCGCTACTCTCTGCCGCTGGCCGCCGGAGAGCTGCCCCGGCCTGTAGTTTAGCCTACCTTCTAAGCCAAGCATAGCTGCTGTTCTTGTTACGCGCTGCCTGATTTCAGCTCTTGACATCCCGCTCACCCTGAGGGGAAAAGCCAGATTCTTCTCAACAGACATATGTGGGTAGAGTGAGTAGTTTTGAAATACGAGGGCGACATCCCTGTCACGCGGCCGCAAACGCTCAACTCGCCGGTTGCCGATATATATCTCCCCGGAATCCGCCGCCTCAAGCCCGGCGATAATCCTCAGCAAGGTTGTTTTACCACACCCGGACGCCCCCAGGAGCACCAGCAGCTCACCTTCAGCCAGCTCAAAAGAGACATCATCCAGCACATTGACGGCACTGAACGACTTAGACACCTTTTTTAACACCAATCCGGACATCTACGCCAGATCCTCTATATGACCACCAACCACACGGTAACAATGTCCCAGCTCTTTCAATTGCGCCGGCGGTAGCGTAGCTGTGGTCATGAACAGTTGTGAAAAGCCGCTGAAGGCATCAACGAGGGCCGCAGTCCGGTTCTCATCAAGTTCAGCAAAAACCTCATCCAACAATAATAGCGGTGGCATTCCGCGCTTTTCCCTGAGCATATGGTAGATCGCCAGTTTTAGAGAGATCGCCGCCGTTCGACACTGTCCCCGGGAGCCATGCGTGCGTGCTGGATAGCCTCCAACTTCAAAGACTATCTCATCCCGATGCGGTCCGACTAAGGTCATCTGCACTGCCCTCTCGCGATCGCCATACTCTGATATCCGTTGCTGAAGCAGGGTTTCGAATCCCTCAACGCTAGTTTCCACTTTCATATGAGGGAGAGTTGGCCGATACATTAGAACCAGCTGTTCACCACTCGATATATCGTAATGATAACGGCTGGCAATCTCTCCCAGCGTAGAGAGAAAACCCTGCCGGGCATGCATTACTTTCGCACCGAAGGTAATGAGTTGCGGCTCAAACGGTGACGGGTCCATCTCACGTCTTAGCGCAGCATTCTTCTGGCTGAGAGCCCTCTGATACTGGGTCAGGATCGTCAAGTAGTTCGGTGTATATTGCGAGAGATAGATATCAAGGAATGCACGCCGCACTGAAGGCGGACCCGCAAGGATCTCTCCATCCTCAGGCCCCGCGGAGACAGCGGTAAAATGACTGTACAACTCTGCCAGCCCTGTCTGGACACTGTCGAGTGTCAACTTTTTTCTACCTCCTCTCTGAAACGCGACGGCCAGTCTATACTGGCGGCCCTTAGTCTCTACTAATCCTTCTAAGCGATAGACGTCGCAGTTCCAGTTAAGAAGGATACTGTCCGGGACTCCTCGCTGTGAACGGCCAAGGCAGAGTGTGAATAGAGCTTCCAGGAGGTTAGTCTTACCTGATGCGTTGGCACCGTAAAAGATATTCACACCGGTCGAGAAGTCCGCCCGGATAGTTGTAAGGTTACGAAATCCGTTAATGGAAAGTGATATAACTCTCATCTTGTCCCTAATATGAAAAACGGCAGATATGATACCTGCCATTTTAGCGGAACACTCACGTCCTGCTATTCTGCCAGTCGGAGAGGCATAACCAAACAGAGGAAGTCTTCTTTTGGTATATCCGGGCTGTAGATAACCCCCGCTGCAACAGGTGAAGAGAATTCAAACACGACCTCCGGGCTATCAAATCTTGACAGGATTTCTGAGATATAGCTGGCGTTGTACCCTAGCTCTATGGGTTCTCCTTCCAAGTCACACTGAATTGACTCCTTTCCTTCACCGCCTACGTCCGCATTGCTTGTGGAGAGTGTCAAGGATGACTTCTTTATAGCGAACTTCACTTGATGTGTCAGGGTATTCGAAAGAATTGACACGCGCCGTACCGCTCTGTTCAGATCATCACGGGGCACCGATACCTTTTTATCGCCACTAGCGGGTATCACCTGTTCGAAGTTCGGATAAGGTCCCTCTATAAGACGGGATGTCAGGATGGTTCCCTTAAGGTTAAAGATGATATTGTTTTCCCCGAATATGATGCCGACCTCTTTCTGTTCGACATCGATGAACTTTGGTATTAGGTTAAGGACTTTGGGTGGGATAATAATATCTTCGCTCACACCCTTTAGTTTAGTGTTCTCAACCGCCATTCTTGCCAGCCGATGTCCATCCGTAGCTACCATCTGCATTTTGTCGCCTTTTGTCTGCCAAAGCACACCGTTCAGAGCTGGTCGTGTTTCATCCATTGAACATGCAAAGGTTGTCTTCTGGATCATTCTCACTAGGTCATCGCTTGATACTTTAATCTGTTTCTTGGTGTTCACCGCTGGCAGCTTTGGGAACTCCTCCGATGTGACGGTAGCAATCTTGTAAGATCCATTCGGTATTCTAATCTCAACGCGTGAGTTTGTCGACTCTATGGTTATCTCGGCTTCTGGAAGTTCCCGGATAATCTCGAACAAAATCCTTGCTGGTAAAGCTGCAGCTCCTTTCTTGGTTACTTTACAGTCAACCGTAACCGTGATCGAAATATCAAGGTCCGTAGCTGATATCTTCAGTTTACTCTCCAGCGCTTCAATTAATACGTTTGTCAGTATAGGTAACGTTGACTTTGTAGGTACTACCTGCAACACCGACTGTAGCGAATCAGCAAATCTCGATTTTGGAAGTGAGAATTTCATCTGTTTATTCTCCTATGGGATTCTTTTCACATCTTTCTTATATTATTCATTTATATATATATAAAATCAATTAATAAGCATAGTTGATATGTTGATATAACGGTGTGTCATAACCGGTTTTGTTATGTGCAGAAAGCAATTTGCAGGAAGGTACAGGATTGTTTTGTGCACATATACAGCAGAATCGTTGTGACAAACTAGACAGCATATCCACATACGGCAGACGGCCAAAACTTTTCAGCAAGTAAACCACATAGTTAATAACAAGTTTTCAATATAAAAGGGAAGCAGAAATTTTATCAATCCTTTCCCTGAAGGCAGGGTCATTTGCGAGCCGCTTGGAGATCAAATCGCAGGCATGTATGACTGTGGAGTGGTCCCGACCACCAAAGGCATTACCGATCGCCTTAAGGGAATTGTCTGTGAGGGATCGAGAGAGATACATTGCTACCTGGCGCGCAAGTGCAATGCTGGCTGTCTTCTTCTTTGCGGTCATCATGGTAAGATCGATCCCAAAGTGGTCAGCAGCCTCTTTTTGTATCATCCCGATTGTTAGATATTTCTTCTGTGGCGATAAGGTGTCAGTCAGAACTTTCTTGGCTATCTCAAGGTCGATCGACACCTTCTTGAGTGAAGTATAAGCCAAGATGCGGATCAGGGCTCCTTCTAATTCACGGATGTTTGTAGTCACATTGTCAGCAATATATCTCACAACCGGATCCGGAACTGTGTTACCTTCGGACTCTAGCTTCTTGTGCAGGATGGCTGTTCGGTTCTCCAGGTCGGGGGCTTGCAGGTCAGTCACAAGTCCCCACGAGAAGCGGGAGAGTAAACGATCTTCAAGGCCCCGGATTTCCCTGGGAGGACGGTCTGAGGTGAGAATGATTTGCTTACCCGTATGATAGAGGGTATTAAAGGTGTGAAAAAACTGCTCCTGGGTTCCTTCCTTGCCGGTGAAGAACTGGGTGTCGTCGATGATCAATACGTCGACATTTCGGTATAAACGTGTAAAATCGGAAATAGAACGATCAGAGATGGCAGAGATGAAGTCTGAGGTGAACTTCTCGGAGGTGGCGTACATAATTCGTTTGTCTGGGAAGAACTCCAGGATTTGGTTTCCGATTGCCTGAGCAATATGCGTTTTACCCAAACCAGTGCCGCCATAGATGTAAAGCGGGTTATATTTTGTCATACCTGGCGCTTCTGCGACAGCCATTGAGGCGGCACAAGCGAAATCGTTGAAATCGCCAACAACCAGAGAATCAAAATTGTAGCGCTCATTCAGGTTGTGATTGTTTCCATTTCTTGATTGGGACCGTGTGGCAACGCGAATCGCCTGAAAGTCAAGTTCCGTTTGATCCTCCGATTCATTATGACCAGTGATGACATAAATGATATCACATTTTACTCCGATAACTTCAAGTAACGCTTCATCCATGAGTTCACGGAAATGACCATCAAGCCAGTCAGCAACGAACTGGTTGGGTACGGAGATTTTGAAGGTTCCGTCCGCTGCGCGTTCGCCTTGGGTTGGCCTCAGCCAGGTGTTAAAAGACTGCTTTTTTGTGCGTTGCGCCATATAAGTAAGGCAGTCTTTCCATTGCTGTGAGTTAGCTACTTGCGGTATCAAGTCAAGGTCCCCCTCTCT
>JAOZPL010000108.1:0-4795 GCA_029932795.1 Candidatus Zixiibacteriota bacterium
TCGAATCGGAAAACCGCACCCAGATCGGCAAGTTTGTGATAATTATGTAGGACAATAGCGGACGCACCACTGCTTTTGTACCGGCAAGGCTCCGTCGCTCTTTCCTGCATTCGCCTGTTGACCGTGGCCGGGCGGCAACCTATATTCGCTCTCTCAAATAAGAGAGGAAGCATGGCGGAAACTTTCACCCAGCCGCAAGTCACCCCGGAACTTGTTGAAAAACATGGTCTCAACCCGGAAGAATACGAGCGAATAAAAGAGATCCTCGGTCGCGAGCCGAATTACACCGAACTAGGTATCTTCAGCGTCATGTGGTCCGAACACTGCTCTTACAAAAACTCCATAGCGCTTCTTAAAACTCTTCCCCGCGAAGGAGAAATGCTGCTGACCGGAACCGGCGAGGAAAACGCCGGGGCAGTCGATATCGGAGACGGTCTGGCGGTAGTGTTTAAGATAGAATCACATAACCACCCTTCAGCGATAGAACCCTATCAGGGGGCGGCTACCGGTGTGGGTGGTATTCTGCGGGATATCTTCACCATGGGGGCACGTCCTATCGCCTCCCTGAACTCCCTCCGTTTCGGGTCTCCGGATAACCCTCGGGTGCGCTATCTGGTCGATGGCGTGGTGCGCGGGATAGGCGACTACGGTAACTCCTTCGGCGTCCCCACTGTGGCAGGCGAGGTCTTTTTTGATGACTCGTACACCGCCAACCCACTGATCAATGCGATGGCAGTCGGCATCGCCAAACATGACCGGCTGGCGACAGCCACGGCTAAAGGTGAGGGGAATCCGATCATGATGGTCGGCTCCAAAACCGGCCGTGACGGCATCCATGGTGCCACGTTTGCCTCTGAAGAAATCAGTGAAGAATCCGAAGAAAAACGCCCCTCGGTGCAAATCGGCGACCCGTTCAC
The DNA here is from genome assembly GCA_029932795.1 of Candidatus Zixiibacteriota bacterium. GTDB lineage: Bacteria > Zixibacteria > MSB-5A5 > GN15 > FEB-12 > JAOZPL01. The sequence continues at coordinate 918 of JAOZPL010000108.1, forward strand.
GGAAAAGCTGCTTCTGGAAGCCACGCTGGAGATCATCGAAAAAGACCTGATTATCGGCATACAGGACATGGGTGCCGCAGGTTTGACCTGTTCCTCCTCAGAAATGGCGGCCAGAGGGAAAGCCGGTGTCGAAATACATATTGACCGCGTGCCCGTGCGCGAAAGCGGCATGACCCCTTACGAGATTCTGCTTTCCGAGTCACAGGAGCGGATGCTAGTCTGTGTCAGGAAGGGGAAAGAAAACGAAGTCCGGGCTATCTTCGATAAGTGGGATCTGGACTCGACAATTGTCGGGCGGGTAACGTCGGATGGAATGATGACAGTCAGGCTGAACGGAGAAATCGTCTCACGAATCCCTGCCGAATCTCTCGTGCTGGGGGGCGGAGTGCCAGTTTATCGACGTGATACAAAACGCCCGGCTAATCTTGACGAGCTGATGAATATCGACCTGCGCGATTACCCTCTTGAACGGGATTGGAATGACACTCTCCTGAGAATGCTGGCCTCTCCCAATCTCTGTCACAAGGGGTGGGTCTTTGAGCAATATGATTCGATGGTCCGCACGAACACAGCCGTCGGTCCCGGCTCCGATGCCGCCGTGTTGCGTTTGCGCAAAACGAACAAGGCGCTGGCCATGGCAACCGACTGCAACGCTCGTTACTGTTACCTGAACCCACGTCTGGGGGCTCAGAGTGCTATCGCCGAAGCGGCGCGCAACATCGTTTGCTCAGGTGGCAAGCCACTGGCAATTACAAACTGTCTTAATTTTGGCAATCCGTACAAACCGGAAATCTATTACGGCTTTGCCGAGTCTGTTGCCGGCATGGGTGAAGCCTGCCGGGCACTGGACACGCCGGTCACGGGCGGCAATGTTTCTTTCTACAATGAGGACCCCCAGCGTGCTGTTTTCCCGACGCCGGTAATTGGCATGATCGGACTTATCGAGAACCTGAAACATATCACCACTCAGTGGTTCAAAGACGAGGGGGATGTCATCTTTCTTCTCGGCGAGACAAAAGAGGAACTTGGCGCTTCTGAATACTTATGCACCATCCACGATCACACGGGAGGCCCGGTGCCACACCTTGACCTGGAGGTGGAAAAGAAGTTGCAGGAGACTCTGCTGGTCGCCATCCGGCGCGGTCTGGTTAAATCGGCTCATGATGTCAGTGATGGCGGCCTGGCGGTGGCGCTGGCCGAAGGCTGCATCTCCAACCGTCAACTACCCATCGGCGCCAGTGTCCAGCTGGATTCATCGGTACGGGTCGACTGTCTTCTCTTCGGCGAGAGCCAGTCGCGGGTAATTGTCACTACTTCGGCGCAGGATGCCGATCAACTCAGTGAGCTTTTCAGTGACTCCTCCATTACCTGCAAGCGCCTGGGAACAGTTGGGGGCGAGAGTCTGAGAATCAATGAACTGATAGACCTTCCACTCACACGCCTGATTGACGCCTATTACAACGCCATGAGCCAGCTTATGGACAGAGTCGAATAGCCACCTGTGGAAAACTGCAGAAATATCAATCCGGGAACTCTTCCTCCAAAACAGTATTATTATTGGATATGGAACTGGCGGTTCTATTCTTCAACTCGTTCATCATAGGATTTTCCGGCGCTCTGATGCCGGGCCCGCTGCTGGCGGTTGGAATCGCGGAGACACCCCGCCACGGCTGGCAAACCGGCCCGGTGATATCCGTCGGGCATGCGATTGCCGAGATTGCTATCGTGGTGCTGCTCGCTCTGGGCGTAGCCACCCTGACAAATAACCCCGTGATAACCAGAGTCATCGGTATTGTCGGCGGCGCTGCGCTGCTGCTGATGGGAGTAACGATGGCGTACGATGTCATCAGGAGGCGTGTGAGCTACGACGCAAACCACAGTAGCGACCGCTCGCGCCACAAGCTGGCCGGTAAAGGCATCACTGCTACGCTTTCCAACCCGTACTGGTTCATCTGGTGGGCGACCATCGGTCTGGCGCTCCTGGTCAAAGCTAAGCATTTCGGCATTATTGGACCCGTGACGTTCTATTTCGGGCACATTCTTTCTGATTTTATCTGGTACACGATTGTCTCGATATTGATCTGGAAAGGACGGAAGTTGATGATGGGGACCGGACTGAGAGTTTTGATCTTGTCCTGTGCGGTGTTTCTGTTGTATCTTGGCGGGAGTTTCATCTACGATGGTCTGACTGGAGCTCTTTAGTATGAAGCAAGGTTCGCAACGAGTCTTTCTGTTTCTCACACTCACTTTCTTCGTCATTCCACCAAAAATCTTCCCTGATAACTACTGGCAGCAGGAAGTCAACTACCGGATGGAGGTAACGCTTGGGGGTGACCTCCGAACGATTCGGGGTTACATTGGAATCGAGTACATTAACAATTCACCGGACACGCTGGACAACTTATACCTGAAAGCATTTCCGAACGCTATTCAGAAGGATTCTTACGCGGACAAGAAACGCCGTTTGCAGAATGACTACTCGTATGCTGCTCTTAAGCCGGAACAAGAGGGGCAACTTGAATTGTACGACCGACAGGGCCGTGAGCGTCCTTACAGATTCTTTGAAATCGATAACACAATTACCACCGTTTATCTCTCGCAATCGTTACTGCCTGGTGACACGCTGCACCTTGAATTCGATTTCATCACCGTGCTTCCCAAACCAGCCAATATGCGTATGGGGTTGACCAGCGGTACGACTAAGGCTGCTTACTGGTATCCGCAGGTGTGCGTCTATGACCACAAGCTGGGTTGGGTGAACTCGCAGTATCTCGGCTGGGGAGAGTGTTACGGCGATTATGGCCGCTTTGATGTCAAGATAACCGCGCCCGAGGATCAGATTGTTGCCGCGACCGGTGTGCTGGTCAACGAAGAAGAGGTACTGCCGGATTCCCTGCGGGTGCTGCTGGATATCGAGAATTTCCAGAAGCCACATGATGAGTGGCCACAGTTCAGATTTGACAACACTAAAACCAAGACCTGGCATTATGTCGCTGAGAATGTTAACGATTTTGTCTGGACAGCCTCGAACAACTTCTGTATCGACTCGGACACTATCAACGGGGTGGAAGTTGTCGCCTATCCACTGCGTCACAAGGCGGACGGGTGGGCCAACGCGGTTGAGATCGGCAAACAGGCGATAGAGACCTACTCGGAACTATACTACCCCTATCAGTGGCCGGTGATTCGCATCTGTGACGCCTACTCCGGAATGGAATACCCGATGCTCACCAACTGCTCCGGCCAGAGACCATCACCACGGTTCAATCTGCTTCTGTACCATGAGATCGGGCATCAGTGGTTCATGGGGCAGGTGGGGTCGAACCAAGTGGATCGCCCGTTTCTTGACGAAGGCACCACCACGCACCTTGAACATAACACGATGGAGAAGTACCTCGACCGTGAAGGGAATTATGACTACTTCACCAACTGGTATCAGAAAACGTTCGCACCGCGTACCGAGGATCGCAACGTGCGCGGCTTTCTGCCACTCCTTCTGCTCATGAAAAAGGAGTATGACCGTCCGATGATATACACCTCGTACGACCAGGGGAAAGAATACTGGCCATACCGGGTGTCCGCGTATTACAAGGGGGTGGCGATGCATTATTCTCTGCGCTCGATTCTCGGCGATTCAGCGTACTACAGTGCCATGCATCACTATTGCGATGAATGGTTTTTCAAACATCCCTATGAGGATGATTTCACGCGCGCAATGGAAGACGCCACTGGAATTGAAATGGACAATTACCTTGACCAGTGGTACTACAGCCGCCACCGGTTAGACTATGCCTTCGCGGGCATGAAAAGGCGGCGCAAGGGGCGGCAGTACGAGCACACCATCAAGCTGGAGCGAAAAGGTGATTTTGTGTCCCCGG
>JAOZPL010000108.1:4805-6753 GCA_029932795.1 Candidatus Zixiibacteriota bacterium
GCGACACTACCTTCTACACCGCTGCACCGGAGGGCATGGCATATAACAAGCCGGGGCATATTTTGCTGCCCACCTGGCACCAGTTCCGTCGCGTGGAGCCGACGTACGAGTTCAATGTCACAGCCATGCGGAAAATCCGAAAGTTGGTCGTTGACCCACATAATCTCCTGATGGACATTGACCGGAGAAACAACCAGTCCGGGTTTTTCTGGCCGACCGAGGTCTGTCTGGATAATCTTCTGTATGACCGGACGCCGGTGAACAAGTACTCTCTGCGGCTTCGTCCTGATCTCTGGTATGACGAGCCAAACGGCACGCAGGCGGGTTTTCATGCGCACGGTTCGTACTTGGAGACGGAAGCGAAGTTCTCTCTGGACGTACGGGTGGGAACAAAATCCGGACGCCCGACAGTAGATATTGCCTTGTCCAGTCCGCTCAGGCCATTTGGTGCTCGCTCAATAGCTTCCCAGCGAATTCTTCGGGCCGATCACCGGACACACATATCAACCGTATACGAGAAACTTTTCAAGACCTGGTACTCCCGACCGGATCGCACCCTCTTCAGGCTGCAAATTGATTACTCACACGTGAGCGGCAATCAGGATAACCGCCTTGAGCTATTTCCGGAAGACGTACGAGAGTATCTTCCTGATCCGACCTGGGACGCTTCTGAGACATACTATGTCCGGCTGACGAGCGGTTGGATGAAAACCTTCCGCTACGGCAGCTATCACTTTCACAATCGTGAGGCCATCGGAAGCTATGAAGAGAATGACCGATATCGGGCATTCATGGAGTCGCAGTTTTTGTTCGGTGTCGATCTGACGAGTCGGAGCAGGACTTTCCTTTCGCTATCTCTGGAATATCTGGCCACCAACGGCGAGCCACCTTCGCACTATCTGCATCATCTCAGCCGTGTCCGTTCGATTGACCGCTTTACCCGATCATCCGTGTTTCGTTCACCGGGGACGTTTCCGGCTGATTGGGAAAATGACTTCTACCTTGCTAATGGACGGGTAAGGGGTTATCAGGATCGGACATTTTACATGACGGACTTTGTTGGTGGTTCTTTAGAGATGACACCGCCGGATTTGTTGCCGTACCGATGGTTGAAGATCATCCCGCTTGTGGGAGGCTGGCTATCGAAGACAGATCAAACGCTGTTTGCGGACGGCGGCTGGGTGTCGTTCGGTGATAAAGAGCACGCCTATCCGGAACCGGTAGCTTCCAATGAAACTATCCTCTACGATGATGACTGGACATTCGTATTCTCTTCAGGAGTTTCGGTGTCGTTGCCCGACTTCTGGCGCAAACATCGGGTGCGGGTGGATTTTCCCTTGTACCTGAACAAGCCAAAACCTGACGAGGAGGAGTTTGAGTTTCGCGTTTCAGTCACATGGCTCCTCCCGCCGGAGATATAGGGATGTCGGAGCAATATCGAAGGATTCGTTAAACGCTATGGATTTCATTGTCAAACCTCTGATAGAGCAGGACAAAGGCTGGGTGCTTGAGGTCGTGCGGCGCTGGGGCGACGATTTCATCATCACCCGCGGCAGGAAGGTATATCCTGCACAGTTGGCCGGTTTCCTTGCCGAATCTCCGGATGGTGAGAAGATCGGACTTGCAACCTATGAAGTCATCGGTGATCAGTGCGAGATGGTGACGCTCGATGCCTTCAAGAAATTCTCTGGTGTCGGCACTGTGTTGACAGAGAAGGTTGAAGAAGCCGCCATCGCCGCTGGCTGCAAGCGCCTCTGGCTGATTACGACCAACGACAATCTTGACGGTATCCGTTTTTACCAGCGCCGGGGATTCACGATTGCCGCCGTGCATGTCAACGCGCTGGAACACTCCCGCAAACTCAAACCGGTCATCCCCCTGATCGGCCAGCACGGCATCCCCCTACGCGACGAGATAGAGTTTGAAATGTGGTTGTAGGAGGGGTAGG
>JAOZPL010000109.1:0-5341 GCA_029932795.1 Candidatus Zixiibacteriota bacterium
CACTTTCCTCTCCAGGCACCTCAATGGGAGTATACTTCTCAACAGTCTGATTGGCAACTTCCAATGCTGGAGAATTGTTAAGCAAGAGCTTTCCCCGGCAATATAGTCTCACGAGGACATGCCGATATAACAGTTGATATGTCAACCAGATGTGGATAGCAGCCCCGGAGTACCTGAGGGATGGCACGGGCATGAAGATATTACTGGTAGAACCGGATCCGGCAGCCATGCGGGCACTGAGCAACCTGCTAACCAGCGAGAATTACAGGACGCTGAGAGCTCAGTCTGTCAGAGAGGCGATCCACTGGCTCGAGTCTGATGCGGAGATCCAGCTTATCATCTCTGCTCTCTCGATGCCGGACGCGGACGGTTTTGAACTCCTGAAATACAGACGGGCTAACCGAAGGTTTCATAAGATACCGGTTCTGATGTGCTCTTCGTCGGGCGATTCCCAGTCGGTAGTGCACAGCATTGAACTTGGCGCCAGAGATTTTTTGATCAAGCCGGTCAGGAAGGTGACATTGCTGCCGAAAGTTCAGAAAGCCATCATGGAAAGCATCGGATCAGTTCTGCTGGTGGAGAGTGACGGCACGATCCTAGACCTGCTGATACGGATTGTTGAGCGGGACGGATATCGCACGTACGGTGCGAAGTCAGCCGAAGAGGCACTGGAATTGATGCAGAAAAACAGGGTGTCGGTGGTTATATCTGATATGGCCATGCCCGGCATGAGCGGCCTTGAACTAATGGCGAAAGTGAAGGAGAAATACCCCAAAGTACCGGTTCTGCTGATAACCGGACAAACTGGAGAATTCACCAGGGAAAAGGCAATCGCTGCTGGTGCTGACGGCCATATATCAAGACCGTTCAAGAACGTGGAAATCCTGCGCAAACTTACCAGTCTGGGCGTCTAAGCCCGGTCCAAAAGCAGGTCTGACAGATCGTGGGGTTGAAACACGATCACTTCCCCGAAAAACCCGGAACAGATTTGATTTAGTGTACACAATTCATATATTACAAATATGGACCCCGAGAGATACCCGGACTTCATGGAACAGGCGATTAGAGAAGCCGAAGAGGCCTTTAAGAAAGATGAAGTGCCGGTGGGAGCGGTAGTCGTTTTTGAGAACAAGGTCATCGGGCGGGGCCATAATCTTACGGAATCGATGCATGATGCTACTGCTCATGCTGAAATTGTAGCTCTTTCGGCTGCCTATCGGTATTTTGAAGATTGGCGGTTGGAAAACTGCTATCTTTTTTCGACTCTGGAGCCGTGTGCTATGTGCGCTGGTGCGGCGGTCCTTTCACGGATCAGGATGATCGTCTATGGAGTGAAAGACCCCAAGTTCGGTGGATGTGGGTCTATTTTCAGCATTCCCACCGAGAAAAGACTCAACCATCGGATTGAGCTAATCGGTGGTGTCAGAGAAGCAGAGATTACTGAGATGATGAGGCTGTTTTTCCAGCAGGTGAGAAACGGAAAGGAAAAGATAAATTGAAGGCGTCAACTGAAACTTCCCAAAACCAGTTTACGCTTGTCAGGTTTGTTCATATCGCTTTGCTGATAGTGGCTCCGCTTATTTATCTTGTGGTTGCCTGTCTGGTGGGTGAGAATACGGTGGCCCGTGAGGATTTCGGTCCCTTCGTACTCTACCTCCTGCTGATAGTGGGCATGGTGCAGCCAGCCCTTTGTCCGGTAATCGAAAAGATGCAGACTGCAGGACATCGGACGGAACAGCTTGCCGTGAAAACGGCGGCCGGGCTGTATGTATCCTCGAGTGTTATCCGGATAGCGTTTGTGGAGGCAGTCTATATCTATGGTCTGATCGCATTTCTGTTGTCAGGTGAGCTGGTCAACATGTTGTACTTCTATCCCGTCGGTATTGTCTGGACAGTTATCTACTGGCCGCGACGCATGAGGCTTGACCGATTTCTCGGGTTGGTGAGGAGAAGGTGATGCACGATATCTTTGACGACAACTACGATCTGAGTAGAATAATAGTCAAGCCGCTTTACTTCGGGCTGCTCGTAAACATCATGTTACCTGTGGCGCTGCTGCTGGTGTGCTACTACTTGAGCAACAATCACTATATTGAGAATCGCCTCGGCAGGGCGGCGAACACCTTGTTTTGGGTGTTCGGTATGCTTTCGTTGATGGAAGCGGGGTTTTCTCTCTGGTGGCGGTCCGGTCTCTTCAAGAAACCAATGATACGTCGGCTGGAGACATTCGAGAGCGATTTCACCACCAGTCTTCTCAGTCGTTCCCGGCCGGTGTTTCTGGTGATTGCTTCGATATCACTGTATGGTTACGTCTATTTCTTCATAACCGGCCGCTTCCAGGAAGCAGTGTTTTTTATCGTCCTTTCATTCATCGTGTTTCAGGTCGTACGTCCGAGATACGGCTATGTCCGCAAGTTAATCAAATACCAGAAGGGACTGGTCGACCGGGGAGAGCTGCTCTCGAATTGACGATGGCTTCGTTCTCTGAATGCCACCGCGTACATTAGAAACCTCTTTACAGGAAGTTGAATTGTGTTAGATTGGCCGCGTGATAAATGCCGCATCGATCGCGGTGCAATCAACGTGTCGGAGAGGTGGCTGAGTGGTCGAAAGCGGCGGTCTCGAAAACCGTTATACCTTTCAGGTATCTAGGGTTCGAATCCCTACCTCTCCGCAGATATGGTCTGTCTTTCACTTCGTGGTTGTCTGCGAATGCTCTTGGATGTGGAAGGCGAGTTCTTATGTATCCGAAGTTCTGCTTTGTTCCTGGCGTAACGGGCCGAGAGAGAATACATTAACTACTTGATCCATAAGGGCGAATCTTGCCGGAGACGGTTGACCGCCTGATCATCGGGGAGGTCTGTTTTGTATATGCATACTGTGACAGTGATTGACACTGGGAAGCAGAAATGAAAGTTGGCTTCATACAAACGGCTCCGGTTCTTGGCGATGTTGACCAGACAATCCGCAAGATTGATCGTCTTTTACCACACATCAGGGGAGCAGAGCTTCTGGTGCTGCCGGAGTTGTGCAATTCCGGGTACAATTTTGAATCCCCGGGTCAGGCCCGCGAAACTTCCGAGACCGTCAGTGACAGTGTTTTCCTACGTTATATTGGGTCGGTATGCAGGGAACATCAACTGCATATCGTTACCGGCCTCAACGAAAGGGATGGTGACATTCTTTATAACAGCGCAGTGCTGGTGGGCCCCGACGGTTATCTCGGCAAGTATCGCAAGCTTCATCTGTATATGAACGAGAAGGACAACTTCACGCCTGGCGATCTGGACCTGCCGGTTTTTGATATTAACAGTTGCCAGATCGGTATGCTCATCTGTTTTGACTGGCTGTTTCCTGAGGTCTGGCGGATACTGGCTCTCAAGGGCGCCGATCTGATCTGCCACCCTTCAAACCTGGTTATACCGGGACTGGCCCAGCGAGCGGTGCCGATTCATGCCATCTGCAATCGTGTCCATGTTATAACCGCCAATCGTGTCGGCACGGAAGGAGACCTGACTTTCACCGGTTGCTCCACTATCGCCACCCCCAACGGCGAAGTGGTCGCACAAGCTTCCCCTTCAAAGGAAGAAACCAGGCTGGTCGATATCGATATCTCACTTTCACGCGACAAAATGATAACCAGCCGCAATCATGTCTTCGCCGATCGTCGACCGGAAGAGTATACTTTGATCACAAAAACCTGAGGTTGACCGCTGTTGGTGGCGTGCACGTTGAACGGTGCATCAGCTTGAAGTTGTGGGTGAGAGGATTCTACCGGGATTAACACAAGCCCCTCATGCGAAATGGTGCCCTGCGGAGGATCTGTTGCTGAGAGTCCGGCTAGAAAAGAACCCGGCGGCGCATGCCGATTGCAGCGCCGCCGGGCTATTCATATCACTCAAGCTCGGAGATTTGACCGAGCCTGGTTTCGGTTCGATTATTTCAAAAGTACCATCTTCTTCGTACTTACGAAATCGTCCGCCTCCAGGCGGTAGAGGTAAACGCCACTGGCAACCCTGGTGCCATCCCAGACAACGGTGTGGGCTCCGGCTTCAAAGTAGCCCTCAACGAGGGTAGCCACTTTCTGGCCCACGACGTTGAAGATCTCCAGTTTGACGTTACAGGCCTGGGGCAGGCCAAAGCTGATCTCAGTAACCGGGTTGAAGGGGTTGGGGTGATTCTGGTTCAGGGTGAATTCCATCGGTAGCAGATCATCCTCGCCGGCTTTCGCCGCTTCTGGAGACGAGGCAGCCGCAGAAAGGCCATCCGTTCTAGAGCTGAGATCGCAGTTATCGTGCAGTTCGTTCAGACAGGTGGCAGTGAAGTTGAGATCAGACAGAGTGGCTCCGTAGCCCTTAAGCAGATTGGTCTTGCCCGATAATACCTTGTCGGCCATAGCCAGGAAAGCATCAACGCTCATCCCGTCAAACTTGCCGTTGCCGCAGTCGGACGAGATAATGACGTTGCCGTAGCAGGCACCTCCTGTCGGCACACCCAGAATGGTGAATACGTTAGCGCAGGAGTATTCCCGGTTCAGGCGCAGAGCCAGTATCTGGCCGGCAAGAACCCCTGCCGGGGTTGTAAGCGGGTTGATCAGATCATCGGTCAGGATACCGGGCGTTGAGCCAGCCGGCAGGTAAGCTTCCACAGCGCCGGCGCTCGTCCACCGGGCCGTATACCCGGAATGATGGCCAATCACGACCTCTCCACTCGTGAATACGAAGTCGAAATAGTGATCACGGATACAGCCGGGCTGTGTGGATTCCCAATCATCCTGCTGGCTAGCCGGACATCCGGAACCCCAGCCGCCCATGGTGAAGGTGCATGGCTCCAGGCAAGGTTCCACAATAATACTCTGGCAACAGGGGTCAGAGACATTACCACAGGAATCAATGGCCACCCAGCACCGCGTGTGAGTGAACTCGCCTTCGCCTGGTCCGGCTGTCGTATCGGTTGATACAACAGTGATGATTGGTGCCGGGTCACAGTTGTCCAGGACATTCGGGGGCGTGAAGACCACCGGTACGTCGCACTCAACCGTGTCATCAGGTGCACAAGTGAGAACCGGCTTGGTCGTATCCTGAATGGTGATGGTCTGGAGACAACTGGTCGAGTTGCCGCAGGAATCGGTAGCCGTCCAGGTGCGCTCGATAATGATCGGACAACGCTCACTGGTGGTGACATCATCGTAATCAAGCGAAGCCAGGTAGCAGTTGTCGGAAGCCGTAGCTATACCGGGATCGCCCATCTCACAGTCAAAGACGACATCAACCGGACAGCTTATCTCCGGCTTGGTCGTATCCTGAATGGTGATGGTCTGGAGACAACTGGTCGAGTTGCC
>JAOZPL010000109.1:5441-6648 GCA_029932795.1 Candidatus Zixiibacteriota bacterium
TGTCGGAAGCCGTAGCTATACCGGGATCGCCCATCTCACAGTCAAAGACGACATCCGGAGGACAACTGATTTCAGGATCGGTAGTATCGACTACAGTTATGATCTGGTCGCAGATGGTTGTATTTCCGACGGCATCAGTGAACACCCAGGTTCTTGTGATGACGGCGGGGCAGGCGCTTTCTACAACCTCTGTAAAGGTAGTATCAAAAGGCGGACAGGTGCCCACCAAGATTGGTATTCCGAGGTTGGAGGGGTCAAGATTCTCGTCGCATTCTACGGTAGTGTCAGGCGGGCCGGTGCACAGAAGCTCACAGAGCTTATTGCCGAAGTTCATGTCAGCCTGGTTCTCGACAGCAAGCGAGAGTTCTACTGACCATCCCCACGGCCCCTGACCGGCTTCCGCGATTGCCATCGGCATTCCGACACCGATCGGAGACGTGACAGCATTTGTATAGGTTTGCTGGTACGAACCCTCCGCCGGTACCTCGCGCTGGTTTGCTTCGCTCATTATCCAGGTGCCTGCTGTAAGGTTCGGGAAGGAGTAGTTGCCGAACTCGTCGGTCAATTGCGACGCAGAGAAAGTGATGTTCTCAATTTCACCGCTGACCTGAATCCTCCAGCCGGAGAGCGGGGAATCCCCGGTGTCGTAAAGGCTGTCGCTGTTGACATCGAGGAACTTCAAACCGCTTACCGCTCCCGGTATCCGCTCAGGAATAGGGATCGGTACGTCCTTGCTGCCGCTTACGTTCTCCAGGTGTATGTGACCGGACGATCCCGGGACATACCCGGATCCATTTCTGAAATCTGCAGCGTAGGCGGCGAGGGAGTACAAGTATCCGCCCCAGTCATCCGACGGGGTTTGATCGTAACCGCTTTGCAGGACGTTGGACCAGACGAATGTGCGTGACTCGTGTAGCTGGAAGTAAATGACGACCGTATTGGCGCTGGTGGGAATCCCCGCTTCCAACAGACTTGCCAGGGGCACTGTGAAAGTGTGCCGGTCATCAATTGGGGTTCCGTCGCCACCGCTGAGGTCCCGATTGACCAGAGACTCTATGGCGGCTCCGAATGAAACCGGTGCGTCGGTGCGCAGCAACTGGAAACCGGACCATACGTTCTCAAGGTCCCCGGTATTCCCGATGTCATTCTGCGCGTTTTCGATCTCTGTCCGTGTGCTCAGGGGCAGGGCGCTTCCGACATCATCCGG
>JAOZPL010000110.1:0-5581 GCA_029932795.1 Candidatus Zixiibacteriota bacterium
ATAAATCATCACAATCATTGCCAGGCCCACTGCTGCCTCGGCTGCTGCAACGGTCAGAACGAGGAAGACGAACACGTGACCATCCATAAGGTTGAGGGCCCGAGAAAAGGCGATCAGCGCCAGGTTAGCGGCGTTAAGCATCAATTCCACGGACATGAACAAGATAATCATGTTACGCGAAATCAAGACACCAGCGGTCCCAATTCCGAACAAAACCGCTGCCAGTATCAAATATGCAGAAATCGATACCATTCTATCCTGCCGTCCCGTCGGTGGCCTGCCCGGCTGATTCTTCCAGCTCATCGGTGACCCGTTTCTTATCTCCCCTGTCTATCTTAGCCAGCACCACGGCACCAACTATCGCAACCAGCAGCAGGACACCGGTCAACTCAAACGGATAAAGGTACCGGGTAAACAGAAGCTTGGAGACAGGAGCCACATTCCCGAACTCATCCGCCGGCATCGACATAATACCGGTGGTCGTAGCCGGGATAAACACGCTCTTGATTACAAAGACCAGCTCCGCAATCAGGAGGATGGAGACAAGGTATTTTGTGAAGCGGCTGACCCGTCCGGTCGACGCCCCGAGATCTTCAGTGCCGCGCAGATTAAGCAACATAATAACAAACAGGAACAGCACCATGATAGCACCCGCGTAAACGATCACCAGCATGGCACCAACGAACAGAGCACCCAGCTGCACGTAACAGACCGCTTGCGCCAACAGAGATACAATGAAATAAAGAACAGACGCAACAGGGTTGCGCTGCGTGATCATCATAGTTGCGCCAAAGACCGCTACGACAGCCGAGATAAAGAATATGACCGTATCAATGCTCATGAATTCTGTTCAGGCACTCCATAGGTTCTGCGCACCCGGCGAATAATCCGCTTGAACGGATTCGGTTTCCTCGGATGCGGCACGAGCATCTGCTCCTTGGAATATATGAATGAATTCCGGTTATTGTCTGAGAATTCGTACTCGCGGCCCAGGAAAATGGCTTCTTCAGGGCACGCTTCCTCACAAAAGCCACAGAAGATACATCGCAGCAGGTTTATCTCGTATACCCTGGCCTGCCGCTCACCCTTCTCGTTTTCTTCCGGCTCCATATAGATGGCATCCGCGGGACAGGCTGCCGCACAGAGACCGCAGCAAACGCACCGCTCGGTCCCGTCATCATATCGCTCCAGATAGTGCCGACCGCGGTAGCGCGGGGCCATGGCAGCCTTCTTCCGCGGATAGTCAAGCGTGACCGGCTTCTTGAACATATGCTTCATCGTTACCCAGAAGGCCGGCGGCATCCTCCAGAAAACATTTGTAAGAGCTCTTAAGAGATCCTTCATAAGCCTGTCACCATCCAACACTCACCAGCATTATCCCAACCACAAAACGACCAGTCCGGTTACCATCGCATTAAGGATTGCGAGGGGCAGAAGAACCAGCCATCCGAATCTCATTAGCTGATCATATCTGAACCGCGGGAAGGTTGCCCGCAGCCAGACATAACAAAACATAAAGACAAAGACTTTTATCAGAAACCAGATCACCGGCGGAACGAACGACAAGAATGCCGGTCCGTTCCAGCCGCCGAAAAACAGCGTCGTGGCCACGCAGGCCACCGCCAGCATATTGGCATACTCGCCGATAAAGAACAGGGCAAACCGCATCGAGGAATACTCTGTGTGATAGCCGGCTACCAGTTCCGATTCCGCTTCCGGTAGATCGAATGGCGTACGATTGGTCTCGGCGATGGCACACGTTAGGTAGAGAAGGAACCCTATCGGATTACGCCAGAGATACCAGTTCTCAAAAAACCAAATGGAGTCGCTGGCCTGTTTTGCGACCAGCTCCGTCATCGAAAGCGTGCCGGCAATCACAATAACACCGACAATCGAAAGTCCGTAACTGACTTCGTAGGAAATCATCTGGGCTGAGGATCGAATCCCACCAAGAAGGGAATACTTGGAACCGCTAGACCAGCCAGCCAGAACCAGACCGTACACGCCGAGCGAAGTGACCGCAAATATCCAGAGGATCCCGATATTCAGATCGGAAATAACGCCCTTAAACTCCAGGCCGAAGAGACTGAAATCGCGGGAATACGGAATGACGGCAAAGGTCAACAGGGCGGGCACAAACGAGAGCATTGGACCCAGTGTGTAAGTCAGACGCTCGACACTGTCCGGGACAATATCTTCCTTGAAAATCAGCTTGAGACCATCAGCGACCGGCTGCAGGAGACCATAAGGACCTGTATACGACGGTCCGATCCGTTGCTGCATGTGCCCGAGGACTTTGCGTTCCAACCAGGTCGCCCAGGCACAGCCGGTGAGCACGACAACTATGACGACCACAACCTGAATCGAGGATGTCAGAATAACTTCAAACATACCGTCTAACTGACCACCTTGCTGATTTTCACTCGGTCAACCCGACACTTCCTCATCAGAAGTGAGGTCACCGGCGTAGATGAGAAATTGCGCGGGATGAAAACTACATCGTTGTCAAGAAAGTCCGAAATCCTGACTGGAACAATAATCTTTCCTACCGGCGATTCGACCCGAACCGAATCCCCTTCTTCGATCTGGTAATTCGCAGCCAGACCCGGCGATATCTCAATGTAGGCCTCCCCGCAGAAGTTCACCAACGAGCTGGCCTTCTCAGTTCGGTGACCGCAGTGATGCGGGTCATCACCAACTGCCAGAGGAACAGTAAACTCATCGTCGTGTTCTTCATTTGTCCAACCGGTATTGACAAAACTGTCAGGCCAGGACAACCCGTTGTCTACCTCCAACAGTTTCTCTATCTCAATCCTCCGGACCTCATCGGACTCAAACAGCTTTTGACCCAGCCTGTCCGCAATCAATTCAACAATTTCATAGCCCGGTCTCGATTCGTACAAAGGCTTGATCGCCTGGTTGGCCTGCTGGACCCTCCCTTCGAGATTTACATACTCACCGGGATACTCAGCCCAACTGCAGATCGGGAGAACAACATCGGCCAAGGCGGTTGTCTCCGACTCAAACAGGTCACACACGATGAGAAAATCAAGCTTCTCCAGCCCTTCGCACGCGAATTCCCGGTCCGGGTACAGCATGATCGGATCGGCACCCATGACAATCAAACCGTTAATCTCTTCCTTTTTCATGTTGACCAGCATGCTATCAGTATTACGCGGCTCCGTGTCGGGCCATCCCCCCCAGAGCTTTGTCAACTCACTCTTGACGACAGCCGGCGGATCAGGCAGAACTCCAAGCTTCCTGGCACCCATCGAGTTCGCGTAACGGGACAACACGGCGATCTGCCCCTTCTCTTCAATACCGAACACCCGATTAAGATTACATAACGCCGATGCGATATTCTCACGATCCCGCGATCGGGTCACCAGTTCTCCGGCGATAAGAGTAACTTTCCGAGCCTTGGCTAACGCCCGCGCGACTATCTTGATTTGATCCGGCTCAACGCCGCAGACGGCAGCCGCCTCAGTCATCAAGGCAAAACCGGTCGCTTCTTTCAACTGGTCAGGATTCGGGATCGAAACCAGCTTCTCCTCAACCCCCGCCAGGCAAAGGGCGGCAATTATTGCCTCATCCGCTCCAATACCATACACCAGCTCCAACTCAGCCACATCGGCCGATTTCACCGCATACGGATTCAAGGAAAACACTCTGGAATCATGGAAATTGCAGGCCTTACGGATCCTCAAGTACTCGTTCGGATGTTCCTTGAGCAGGTCGCTGCCAAAAGTAATAATCACATCCGAATTGTCGATATCTGCAATCCTAAACGGCCTTGAGGTAAGAATAGAGTAGTTGTCCGATGACGTTTTCGGCAACATCCGGTAGTCAATTCGGAAATCCACGTTGTTGGAGCCAAGCGTCCGACGGATCAGCTTGGAAAAACTATGCAGGGTGGCATTGTCCAGGGAAGGATCAATAAGGCCACCAATGCAGACGCACCCTTTCTTATCCTTGATCTCTCCGAGTCGCTTTTCGATCACGGCCAGTGCTTCATCCCACGTCGCCGTCTCCTGATTGCCTTCCTTCTTGATAAGCGGCGTCCTAAGACGATCCTCGGAATGAATGATCTGGTAACCATACCGGGTAATATCGGGAAGCCAACCGTCATCAATATCATCATTGCGTCGACCGGTCACCCGATACACGCGGTTCTGATGCTTCTCCTTGAAGAACAGGATATTCGAACCGGAACTGGTGTAGGGACAGACCGAAGCAACGGTCTGCGTCAGCCAGACGCGAATCTTGTAGCGCCAGTCAGTGTTGGTCAGTGCACCAACCGGACATATCTCAACCAGATTGCCGGAAAACGGATTGTCCACTTGTTGGCCGGGAGCCGCATTGATTTCGGTGACGTTCCCCCGTTCAAAGGCGCCCAGATCGTACTCGCCAAACGCCTCCTTGTTCGCGCGCACGCATTTGTAACAGTGGATGCAGCGGTTGCGATTGAGAATGATTTCGGGACCGATGCGCAGATCATCAAACGTGCTCTCCACACCATCCTCGATAAAACGGCGCTTCTGGAAATCGAACCGGCTGTCGTCGTAGCCATGCGCAAAGGTGAGATTCTGGAGATCGCAGTCGCCGCCTTTGTCACAGGTAGGACAATCCAGAGGATGGTTGAGCAGGATGAACTCCAGCACGGCCCGGCGCCCGCGTTTGACCAGGTCAGAGTCCGTGTGAACGATCATGCCGTCGGCAGCTTCTGTAGCGCAGGACACCTGAAGCTTGGGCATCTTTTCTATCTCTACATAACACATCCGGCAGGCGCCGATTGATTTGAGCTTCGGGTGCCAGCAGAAGGTTGGAATCTGGACACCCACGCTGAGAGCCGCTTCCAGAACGGTAGTTCCCTTCGGGACAGTCACAGAACGGCCGTCAATGGTAAGCGTGACCGTCTTCGTGTCTCGGCTTGTCGAACCTTCTTTTTTTGCCACCTCAGCCAAGATTCATCTCTCTAAAATGCGAAATCCGATTTCACCAGGCATTTCTTGTGCACGATGTGATAATCCCATTCGTCCCGATACAGCTTGATAGCGGACTGGATGGGCATCACTGCGGCATCTCCGAGCGGACAGATGGTCCGGCCAAGGATATTACCGCAAATATCATCAATCTTTTCGATATCTCCCGGTTTCCCGTTCCCCTGCTCGATCCTGTGGATCAATTGTTCCAGCCAGGCCGTACCTTGACGACAGGGAGTGCACTTGCCGCAAGACTCGTGGCGGAAGAAGTGGATCAGCTTGAGCATCACCCAGACGATACAGGTCTCCTCATGGAAAACAATCACGGCGCCGGAGCCAAGCATCGAACCGGCGTCAACCAGAGCTTCATAGTCGAGCCCGACGTCAATCATATCTTCAGTCAGCAGGGGGGTTGAGGCACCGCCGGGAATCACCCCCTTGAGTTTCTTGTCATTGAGAATGCCACCACCGTACTCAGGATCATAGATAAGCTTTTTGAGATTGAAGCCAAGCTCCACTTCGTAGTTGCCGGGGCGTTTGATATGACCGCTCAGGCTGAACACTTTGGTGCCGGTCGATTTTTCAGTGCCCAACGAGCG
>JAOZPL010000110.1:5591-6645 GCA_029932795.1 Candidatus Zixiibacteriota bacterium
AGCGATACCAATCAGCACCTCTGTTAATCACGTGTGGAACGGTGGATAGCGTCTCCACATTATTGACAATTGTGGGGCAACCGTAGAGCCCTTCAATCGCTGGAAACGGCGGACGAATACGGGACATCCCTCGTTCGCCTTCAAGTGAATTCAACAGGGCTGTTTCCTCACCGCAAATGTAGGCGCCTCCGCCACTGTGAACGATCATGTCCAGATTATAACCGGAGCCCAGGATATCCCTGCCGAGGTAGCCTTTGCCATAAGCCTCTTCCAGAGCCGCTTCGACCCGGTCGATACAGTGCCGGAACTCACCCCTGATGTATACAAACATGAGATGGCTGCCGACCGCATACGCGGCGATAGCCATCCCTTCAATCATAGCATGCGGGTCTCGCTCCATAATGACGCGGTCTTTGCAGGTGCCGGGTTCCGATTCGTCGGCATTACAAATCAGAAAACGAGGTTTGGGAGAATCTTTCGGGATAAACCCCCATTTCATCCCAGTCGGAAAACCGGCGCCGCCCCGACCACGCAACCCGGACTTCTTCACTTCCTCGATCACCGCATCCGGCTTCATCGAGTTCAGCACCTTTTTCCAGGCCGAATAACCACCATGGGCTTCATAGGTTGCCAGCTTGAATTGCTTGGGATCCTCAACATACCTGAACAGGTGCAGGTTGCCATTGCTGGCTGCCTCGGCGGCATTGGTTCTGACGGGGGAGTAGAACATCACTCTTTGGCTTTCTCTCTCAACTCGTCGATAATCTGGTCAACTTTCCCCCTCGTCAGATTTTCGTAATAGCGTTCGTTAATCTGCATCACAGGGGCAGTTGCACATGAACCGAGACACTCAACAGAGACAAGGGTAAAGAGATTGTCGCTCGTCGTCTCACCTTTTCTGATACCCAGCTTTTCCTCCAGGTAAGCGATCAGACTGTCGGCGCCAAGCAACGCGCACGAAATATTGTGGCAAACCTGAATCAGGTACCGGCCGGTCGGCTGCTTGGGAAACATCGTGTAAAACGTAGCAGCTTCGGCAATTTCCACTACCGGA
>JAOZPL010000111.1 GCA_029932795.1 Candidatus Zixiibacteriota bacterium
CAGGTCTTCAACGGCTGACCTGATAAAGTAAATCCAGCGATCTGCCGATAAATATAGGGAATTAGGACTAGTAACATAGGAGAGATGAATGAACCATTCACGGATGTCTAATCTGAGCGGCTTCACGCTTATAGAACTGGTTATCATCATCGTGGTTCTGGGTATCCTTGCTGCAGCGGCTATCCCCAAATACCAGGATATCAGCGCCGAGGCCAAAGAGGCTTCCTGCCGAGGGGCACTGGGGTCTCTTCGTTCAGGTATCACCATTTTCTACGCTAACGCGGCGGTCACCACCGGAACTGCTACCTGGCCGACTTTGAGCGAGCTTGAAACCGTCGGCACCGTCATGATGCAGGAGATTCCGAAGAACCCATACCAGTCTGACGCCAACAATCCCGACTCGATAGTCACCGGCGTGACCAAGGGAACCATCGTCGGTTCCCGTGGAGGCTGGGCTTACAAGGCTTCAACCGGAGAGATCTGGGCCAACACCAACGGGTCCGGTGAGAACGACTGGTAATACGCAGACAACATGTCTCGCGTCAGAACTACAAGACGAGTCAAGCTCGGTCAGGGTGGTTTTACTCTGATCGAGCTTGTTATCGTTATTATCACTCTCGGAATACTTGCTGCCGTGGGTATTCCGAAGTTCGCCGCTATGCACGAAAGCGCGAAAATCAACGCCACAAAACAGGAAATGGCGGTCCTGAAGAAAGCAATTGTCGGCAACCCGGCGGCAGTCGCCGGAGGAGAGTACATTGACCGTGGGTTTGAAGGGGACGTCGGCTCTGTCGCCTCCGCCCTGGTCGACCTGGTAGTTAAACCTGATTCAATCAGCAGCTACGATAAATTGACACGACTGGGCTGGAACGGACCGTACATCGATAGTTCAGGAGGAGATTACCTGCGCGATGCCTGGGGTAACAACTATGTCTATCAACCCGGCAGCCGCAGAATAATCTCAACCGGTGGCGGAGGGGACAGCATTATCGTAAGCTTCTGATGGGACGAAAAAGAGATGCTTGGCCTGAAATCTCCAACCAAGGAACAACAGTCCAGAGTTCGGGACGAGCCCGACCGTCAGAGGAAGGCAACTCCTTCTCCGAATCGCTCCCTCATCTCGTCTAAGCGAGTACATCTTTTCGGTCGTCACCTCTCTTTCAACCTGGAGGATAACGCCATGCAGTTGGCCGCTGCCTCCAGGTTAGGCCCCTGGACAAAGCTTATGGATGTCCGTAAAGTATATATCTCTTCCTCTCTGTCACCCGCAAAAGAAAGACAGAGTTTCATTGTCGACACGATTAATGATTATGTGAAGGAATTCGGTGGTGGTCAACCCACCATCTCACTCACTGTGCAAGGCCCGGAAACGGCATCCCGAGTATTTCTGATGCCGTGGCTGGCAAGAAAAGAACTGGACTCGGCAATCCAGTTTGAAGCCAAAAGGCAGATTCCCTTCCCTATCGATGAGTCCGAGTTTGATTATCGACTGATAGAAAAGACTGTTGATGGTGACCATAAGCAGATCAAGGTTTCCATGCTGGCCGCCACCCGCCGGCTGATTAGCGATACTCTCCTGCCCTTTGATCAACTCGGCCTGAAGGTCGCTCACGTTTTTCACAGCCAGGATATTATCGGACAACTGCTGCCGACCCTGCCCGGGTTCCATCAGGATAACACCTATACCATGATAAATATCCAACAGCGTTCCACAGTGATTTCATACTACTGGGGTGCTCAGCTTGTCTTTTTTCACATCAGTCCAGTTGGTTCCTCGCTACTGGGCAACCATGCTGTCCCAACAACGTTTGACTATTTCACCGAATCGCTGGCCTCCGAGATCCAGAACTCCCTGGACTACTACACCGGTCAGTTTCCGACCCAGCTGACAAACGAGATTCTTGTTTACGGTGACTTCTCTTACGCTGATGAATTGATAGAGTTGCTGGGCGACCGGTCCGGGTTTTCATTCCAACGGTTCCCGGCGGAAGATCTCAGTTTCATCAAGGGGAAGAATCGTGATTTTGAAGGTTCTCTGTCAGTGTGCCTGCCGGTACTGGCCTCGGTAGTACGCAACACCAGACTGCCGGACCTGCTCCCCAGAGAGAGACGACTTTCCCGGAGTCTCCGGCGCCTTGACAAGATCTCCTTCTTCAGCCTGGCAACCCTGCTGGTCTTTCTCTGTGGTGGCTGGTTTGTGCAGGCATACCAACTTCACCATGCAAGAGATCGGTCTGCCCAACTGACCCGACAACTGGAGAGTGTCAGAAGCTCCCCCGAGTTCCATGTATACAACATGCTCAAACAGCAAATAGCTGTTAATCAATCGTATCTGGAGAGAATCAAAGAGACTCCCAGCTACCTTGGCCTGAACCTGAAAGAACTCTCACGTCTGACGCCGGTACAGATCCGTCTGTATTATCTGGAATATGATGCCTCACAGCCAGAGCGGAATTTTTCCATTTTCGGTATCGTTTCGAACAGCAAAATACCACCTGAAATCATTCTGGCCGAGTATGTCGAGACCCTGCGATCCTCGCCGTTCTATGATGACGTGGTCGTGACCAGACACGCAAAACAGCAGGTCGGCAAAGTACTTGAACTGGATTTTCAGATTAGTGCCAGGGGTATCATATGAAGAACAAACTGGTACTTTATATCGGTGTTGCGGCTGCCCTCACTTGCCTGTGGCTGCTGAT
This sequence comes from Candidatus Zixiibacteriota bacterium, assembly GCA_029932795.1. Lineage (GTDB taxonomy): Bacteria > Zixibacteria > MSB-5A5 > GN15 > FEB-12 > JAOZPL01. Next base: position 2,700 of record JAOZPL010000111.1, read on the forward strand.
GATTTTTCTTCCACTGAAACGAGAGCGCCTGCAGGTACTTGAACAGATAACTGAGACCGAAAAGCAACTGGTCGATATCGATCAAACCCTCAAGGAACTGCCGGTTTTCCTCAAAGAATCCAGTAATCTCGAGATGTCCAAGACACGACTCCAGTCATCCTTATATGCCAAGGCAGATATACTCAAACTCTTCAGGCAGATCAGCGACCGGGCAGCCGCCAGAAAACTCACTATCACCGAGATAGTGCCATCGGTTGAGGAATTGCTTCAATTGAACAAGACAGTCCAGAACCCAAACCAGCCGCATTTCCTGAATATCACGCTATACATAAAGGGAGACTATATAGGTTTTGGCCAGCTTGTCAGCGAGTTGGAACGTGCTCCCTTTTTTAGAGGTATCAATCGCTGTAATATCAACAGCTCTCCGGACCTCAGTCGAGACGTGATGTACTCAATCAGTTTCAAGGCGCTTCTGGGCAATGTCGAGGAGACGTCATGAGCACACGTCTGCGTAAGACACTGGTCTACTGCTTCTTTGTCGGCGCTGTTATCTGGGGGTTTTTTACCCTCCGCGACGGCAAGCAGGAAGTGGTCGTGGAGCCATCACCGACTATTCAGCCCCTGGCACCGGAGACTCCGCCGGGCTGCAACATGCCCCTGATCAATATAGAGGAACGAGAAGCCGAACCCTGGGGTAATGACCCGTTTCGCTCCTGGAAACGCCACCGGACAGGTACGGTCACCCACCACGACCAACACCAATCACAAAGTTGGATTCTCTCTGGAATTCTGTATAACAAGGACAACCCTCTGGCCTACATCAACTGGCAAGCGGTCAGGGTGGGAGATACTATAGATGGGGCCAGAGTGGTCGCCATACACCGCAGGGAGGTTACGCTCGAACAAAATGGTAACCGATTCATAATCTCCATCAGCAAAGGTTGAAGAATGAAGCGAACCATAATAACAACAATAGCGACACTGCTTTTAACGGCACAGGTGTCCGGTGAGCCTGACCTCAAATCCATGCGGCTCTCCCTGGAATTTGAATCGGCACCACTGGCCGTGGTTCTTAACATGATTGCCCGGCAACACCAGCTTAATCTGGTGGTGTCAAGCGATGTCGAAGGTGAAGTTACGGTACGGTTGGAAGATGTCGATGTGGCTACCGCTCTTGACGCCATCCTCACTCCCAGAGGTTACAATTACTATCTTCACAATAACGTCATTGTTGTGAAACCGATGGAAACTGATGCCTTGGACGAATTGCAGTCGCGCATTATAACCCTGAGGTACCTTGATCCCATAACAGCCAAGAAGGCCCTGGAGGCCAGGCTTTCCCCCAAAGGCCTGGTGGTCATCCTTGATAAGATATCTTCAGCCATAGCGACACCGAGCACATATACGCCCAACCGGATCATGATAACGGACTACGCAAGTGCCATTGATGAACTGGTCAAACTTGTGACGAAGCTTGATGTTCGAGAGCGTATCATACTGATCGAGGCCAAGATTATCGAAACAAAGGTTGACAATCGACTCAAAGTCGGTCTCAACTGGCCCTCCTCGATTAACGCCAAAATGAGCGATGCTGACGAAGGCACGAGTTCATCCAGTTCAACCGATGGCGACACCGAGCGGAATGCCGGTGTCTACCAGCCTCAGGATGGTCGCTGGATTTGGGGCAAACTGTCGGTTGGCCAGCTAAACCTGGTGCTTGATCTCCTGGAACAACAGGGCAACAGCCGATTGATATCTGACCCGCGCATTACTACCATAGAGAACCATGAGGCTGAGTTCAGTTTCACCACCGTGATCCCGATCCAGACGATCAATCGCTTTACTGAAGGAGCCGCCACCTCGGATATCGTCACGTTCGAAGACAAGGAGGTCGGTATCTCGCTGAAAGTTACGCCCCGGATCAACGAAGCAGGCACAATCACTCTCGATGTGAACCCAAAGGTCGAGGATATCATCGGCTTCAGCGGACCACCGGACAATCAGAAACCGATCACCGCCTCGCGCTCGATCAAAACCAGAATCACGGTCAATGACGGTGAGACAGTCGCACTGGGCGGCCTGTTAAAGGAAGATGAAATCAAGACCGTGAAGAAAGTCCCGCTGCTGGGGTCCATTCCGCTTATCGGGAGCCTGCTATTCACGAACAAATCGGTCGAAAAGTCAACGACGGACCTGATCATCCTGATAACGCCGCATATCCTACACTAGCCCGACCGCTGCAACCGCCACTTTCGGGAGTTGCTGAGCAACATCTGGACTGTAAATACCAGCATGACGACATCGAAGAACAGTGCGTTCCATGCCGGCTCTGTGGCTGACTGAGCCGCTCTGAAACAACCACAGTCGATATCCAGCCCTCGTACAATTGTAGACGCCAGCACAACTATGAATCCAATTGTCATCAGATTCGCCCAGAAAACAGCACCCAGATAAAATATACCCAGAATCAGGGTCAGGCCGCAGAACAACTCCAGCCACGGAATAACCAGCGCCACCAGATTGATCCATGCCCCCGGCACGATGTGGTAATACCAGATTGTCTTGGCAAATGCACCCGGATCAATAATCTTGTAAATGGAAGCGGAAATGAAGATGCCACCGATCAGAAGACGGGAAACTACCGTCAGATAATCATTGTCTATAACTGACCGCAACGTTTCCTCCTCTCCATATCAAAACCGGACTTCTCCCACTCACGAGCGCCACCGAAAAAGATCGACACCGCCGTGTAACCAAAACTCTGCAGGTTTCGTGCCAGATGCAATGACAGATCACATTCCTCACCGGTACAGAAGACTATCAGCGAATAATCTTTGGGAATACCCTGCAGGACAGAATCGAAATACGTTCCCAGATCATCAGGAAGGTGCTCAAACGGGATGTTTATAGAGCCCGGGATTGTCCCGCACTCAAATTCTTCTGGCTCAGTAGCATCGATAAACAGAGAAGTCCCCGTCGAGAACTCAAATTGAGCTACGTTGATATCAATAAAAGGCGGATCGCCCTCCTGTGCAGCAGGTGGTACAACCGGCCCGCTCCCATCGGATAGATCACGATATTGACCAATGAAATCAATACGGTTCGGAGAAACAAGATTCGCCACCAAACCGAACAAAATCGCGACCAGAAGAAGTAAGAAAGCCTGTCTCGTCACCATATTATTCCAGGGTCAACTTTCAACAGCAAATCAGAATTTATATGACTGTTACGAGGCCTTGTTCCAAAAAAAAAACAAATAGAAAAAAAATCGCCAGGAGTGTCAAGGAATTTCAGTGGTGTGCCCATACGGATCAAAAAAACAAGGACCCATCAATCCTGATGGGTCCCACAAAACCTATTGCCGCTTAGAAATTCCGGACCATGCTGGCTTCCGAATGACAAAGCTGGCTCAAGACACCCGCACGGAACTCCTGTTCTCCACTTTCGGGTTAATCAACCCGTACCTTCCCTGAAGGATCTTTCCGACAACCTCAACAAACTTGTTGGGAGTTAGAACCTGCAATCCATACAGATGCCAGCAATCCTTATCTCCCAAGACGGCAAATTGTTCGGCCTCTTTTCTTTTAGGCATGACTAACTCCCTATTTCCAACTACTTCCAACTCTCGTTAGTTACCAATTATATACACAGGCAGCAGTGAAATAGGGACGCCTGCACTTTACTCCACCACCTCCTCTCAGATTTAAGGTCACCTTACTTGTTATCGCAAAGTGCTAACGGATGCGGGGTTATTATACAATTCACCCTTCATTAATAGGACATAATACATACACCTCAGGCTACCAACAATCGTCGTAACTTCTTGATAGCACGATGCTTATAAATATTCACCACCTGTTGGGTCACACCCAGATAGCAGGCTATTTCACGT
>JAOZPL010000112.1:0-1839 GCA_029932795.1 Candidatus Zixiibacteriota bacterium
CCTTTGTGAGTAAGGAGCTGGCATTATACAGAATACCATGTTGCAGAAGGAATTCGCGCGTTGCCGCCAAGTACCTGCTCTCTTCTCTATCTATCCGATCTATTTGACCAAGATTGAGAGGTCTTGTGTCTGTGACCACGATCCTGTTGAAATATAGAGCCTCCCTCTTTAGTGAGGAAAGGAGGAAATCATATGGTGAGATCACTCCTAGAGGCTCTCTAGATCCAATGCTAGCTTCTGCCATTTGCTAAACGACTCCCTGTTTTATCTTCACGGCTGCAACAGCAGGAAACACAGTGGGTCTCGAATATGACAGAGCAAATGCCACCTGCGTCTTCACGCCGTCCGATAGCCCGCGCGTTCGGATTTGGTTGCTAGATCTCTTCCGCCAGTTCGACAATCCGCTTGTACGGTATCGCCGTCCAGCTTTCGGCCGAGGCTGCGCCATTGGCCCGACTTATCATCGATACCTTGGCCGCCGATTCTTCGTCCGGTGCTTCATATATGTCGATGAAATCATAGGTTCCCAGCAGGCCGTAATGGGCCAGGAACTTTACTTCCGGGCATTTTTCCTTGACCTGGTCAAGCCAGGCGCGGCCGATCCGCTGGCGGTTTTTCATCTGCGAGGCAACTTCCGGCGCCAGCTTCGTCATCAGTATGAATGTCTTCATAGGACTACTCCTTGTAAACGTTGCTCTTGTTCTAATCTATCGGAAGGGGTGGGAATCGAACCCACCGGGGACAATACGATTGCCCCCCGCACGGCTTTGAAGGCCGGGATCGCCACCAGACGACATCCGCTTCCAGCGCTATGATAGGATAAAAGAACAGTCTTGTAAATAGTATAAGTGTCTGGTGTCTCGGCGAGGGAGGCACCGCCGATGCCAGTTTGTCATTGACAGTGGTACACAAATTGGACACACTGCCCGTGTGGCAGAACTGAAACTGGATTCTTCGCTGCAGTACGTCAAGGGGGTTGGCCCGAGAAGGGCAGCGGTCCTGGCGCGGCTGGGGCTGGAGACTGTCCGTGACCTGCTATTCTATTTCCCCCGGCATTATCTCGACCGCACCAATGTCGTCCCCATCAATCAACTCAAAGTCAATGAATCCGCTACTGTTATCGGTGAGGTTAAAGCCCACGGAGTTTTATATGGCCGTCGCCCGCATTATGAGGTGATTCTTGATGACGGTACCGCCGCCATAACGCTGACCTTTTTCGGAGGGATTCACTATTGGAAGACACTCTTTAAGAAGGGGCAGAAATTCGCTGTTACCGGCACGGTTACATATTTTAACGGCCATCAGATTATCCACCCCGATCTGGAGCGGCTCGATGAAGATTCCGACCGGATGGTCCACGCCGGCCGGATCATTCCCGTCTATCCACAGACAGCCGAGTTGTTAAAAGTCGGCCTCAGCAGCAAGGCGGTTCGTTCGCTGACTACCCATATATTTGAGCATCTCCGTGAGAAAGTCGCCGACCCGGTTCCGCCTGCCGAATACAGGAAGCTTGATCTCGGTCCGCTGCATGAGGCGATTGAAAAGATACATTATCCGGACAGCCGGGAACAGATCGAGCGATGTCGCCGCCGCCTGGCCTATGATGAATTGCTCGGTCTCCAGTTTCTTGTGTTTCGCAACAAGGGAAGGAAAGAGACCCTCGTCAAGAAGCACAGATATGCTGACCCTGGCGAAATGCTAACCGCTTTCAGGAAGGAACTACAGTTTGAGTTGACCTCGGCGCAAAAGAGAGTGATCAAGGAAATCTTTGGTGATCTCAGGCGGCAACGCCCCGCCTCTCGTTTGTTGCATGGTGATGTCGGCTGCGGTAAGACGGTA
>JAOZPL010000112.1:1849-6581 GCA_029932795.1 Candidatus Zixiibacteriota bacterium
CTGCGTTTATGGCTCCCACCGAGGTTCTGGTGGAGCAGCATTATCGCAACTGGGGAAGCCATCTGACGGCTGTCGGCGCCAGGGTGGCGCTGCTGACTTCAAGTCTGCCGCAGAAAGTGAAAAAAGAAACCGCCGAACACTGCGCTGTGGGAGAAACAGATATTCTCTTTGGTACTCACGCTCTTATCTACGACTATGTCAGTTTCCAAAAGCTCGGGTTGGTTATTATCGATGAACAGCATCGTTTCGGTGTGGAGCAGCGGGGGAAGCTGTATGCCAAGGGAGACAACCCGGACCTGCTGGTTATGACCGCCACGCCCATCCCTAGGACGCTGGCCCTAACCCTGTATGGTGATCTGGATATTTCCACCATCGACGCTATGCCCCCGGGGCGGAAGCCCATCCGAACTGTCTGGCGCACGGCGGACGCCCGGCAGGGAGTTTACAAGTTCATCCGTGACGAGGTTGCCCGATCAGGACAGGTCTACATCATATATCCTTTAATAGAAAAATCCGAACAACTTGACCTTGAAAATGTTGAGGATGCGTTCGAGGAACTGTCTCGGGGGCCACTCTCCGGATTGCGTTTGGCCCTTGTCCATGGTCGGGTTAAGGCGAAGGAACGGAACGAAACTCTTGCCCGGTTTCGTAACGGTGCGATTGATGTCCTCCTTTCAACGACCGTCATAGAGGTCGGTATTGACAATCCCAACGCCACCGTGATGATCATTGAGCACGCGGAACGGTTCGGGCTGGCGCAACTCCATCAGCTTCGAGGTCGAATAGGTCGCGGGGAGAAACCCTCAACTGTCATTGCGGTGGCCCATCCACCTGTCTCAGATATTGCCCGTCGTCGGCTCGAGTACTTCGTGAAGAACAGCGATGGTTTTCGGGTTGCGGAGGCTGACCTTGAGTTGAGGGGCCCCGGGGAGATATTCGGCCTAAGGCAGTCAGGCCTTCCGGAGCTAAGAGCGGCCAGTTTCTGGCGTGACAAAGACCTCCTTGAAGCCTCGCGCGCTCTTCTGGAACGACTTTTTGCACCGGATAGAAGTCTTGACATGGCTTACCGGAGTCTTTATAACTATCTGGCAGAAGCCGCCAGTCGTCGAAATATCAACCTCGGAGGGGGTTAGAACAAGGCTGGACAGTCCGCGGCATGACATGATTGTGAAACCAGAGTTGATTGGAGAATATGATGAATGATTCAGCAGACAAGTACGACATCCAGTTCTTTCAACTTGTCCTTTCCCTTCAGATGGCAGCCATGCAGCAGATGGGAAAGGTAGCCTCCCCGATCAGCGGCAAGATTGAGCGGGACCTGGATCAGGCCAAAAGCAGTATTGATTTGATCGAAATGATTCAAAAGAAAACCGAGGGGAATCTCAACGAGGACGAAAAAAAGCTGATCGATCATGTCCTTTATGAACTGCGAATGAACTACGTCGAAGAAGTCAAAAAAGGGGATAAGCCAGAGGAGAAACCCGCCGAAGAACCTCAACAGCCCACCCAGGAACCGGCAGAATCCCAGTCACGGGACACCGGCCAGAACGAGAAAAGTTAAGCTTTTTAGCGTTTTTCGGTTGGACCGGTTGCCTGTCGGGCTGTATAAGCATTACAAGATATCTGACCGGTAGTCCACCTTCCGATTGCCCATTTAGGCTTGATTTCGGCCCCTTTTGGGCTATATTAACATGGGTGAAAATGGTTGAGCAACTTCCAGTTAGCGCCAGCGGCCTGATGGCTGCCCTTGGTCCGAAGCTTGAGTTCTCCCGGGACCTTGCCCCGCTGACCAGCTTCAGAACAGGTGGGAAGGCCAGGTTCTTTCTTTTGGCTGTTACCACCGACGAAATCGTGAAGGCGGTGACCGGGGCGAAAAAGCTTAACGTTCCTTTTGTTGTAATCGGGGGTGGGTCTAATCTGCTCGTTTCCGACGACGGTTATGATGGTCTGATTATCAAAGTTGCGGTGCGGGGTATGAAAATAAACTCGGATAGTGTTATCAAATGCGGTGCAGGTGATGATCTGATTGACCTGGTCAGGTTCGCGACTGCTAACTCTTTGACCGGTCTCGAGTTCGCCGCAGGAATAATGGGTTCTGTCGGCGGTGCCATATATGGAAATGCTGGTGCGTTTGGTGGAGAGATTGGATCGGTCGTATCAGATGTCACGCTGTTTGATCACAACGGAACGATCAGAACCGTCTCTCGTGATTACTGCCGATTCAGTTACCGTGACTCCAGTTTCAAAACGAGCGGTGAGGTGGTGCTTGGCGCCAGCTTTGCTCTCAAGCGAGGGGATAAAGAGGTCATTACCCGAAAGGTCGACCAGGTATTGCAGCAACGCAAGGCACGACTTCCCGGAAGCGGTCACTCGGCAGGCTGTTTTTTCAAGAACATTCCGGATGCGTCACAGCCGCACGGTAAACTCCCGGCGGGCAAACTTCTGGATGAGGCCGGCGTAAAGGGCCTTACGATTGGCGGCGCAAGAGTCTTCGAAAGGCATGCGAACATCATTGTCAATTCCGGTGACGCCACATCGAAAGATATTCGTCAACTGGCCGATATAATGAAACAGAAAGTGCTCGACAAGTTCGGCATAGAGTTGGAAGAAGAAGTCGTTCAGATCGGCATATTCTAGAAGGAGGTGGTTTTATAGAACACTTTTTAACGAATTGATACAGACTTACAGCGACTGAGATTGTGAATCGCACGTTTTGCAAAACAATTTGCGTACTGGTGATAACGCCTTTGATGGCGGTTGTAACGGTACGACCGGCTGGAGCAGCGGTTGGTTTTCAAGCTGCGTTGAGCGACTCTCCACGGGTTGTCTCCGCCTTTGATGAGGCTCCCAACCGGTTCTCCGCGGCTATGTATCCAATGTCGTACGCCTCCCTCTCGCGTAAGCCGCTTTTTGTGCCCATCTTTGTTTCAGCTAATTCCGAACAGCATTATCTCAAATTCACGACCTATTATCACGGCGAACAACAACTCGTACCTGTTTCGGTTGATGCTGATGAGTTCCTGGCCTACCGTGTCAGAAAAAACGAGCAGAGGGACCAGGAGGAACTGGTCAGGAAGTCGATCTCTGAGACTCGCGCCGGTAAACGGCGAGTCGGGCTGTCCATCGGAGTGGCGCTTCCGAAGCGGTTTGACAGGATTTTCGGGGAAGGGGGAGGTAACCTGCGGGTGTCCGGCTACCGTCGGATCACCTTCTCCGGCCGTTCGCAGTGGAACGACGCAGCCAACTCCGATGCAGTTCGTCAAAGCAAGTTTCCTTCATTAAACATGGAACAGATCTCCCGGTTTGACATTGCCGGGACTATAGGCACTAAGATCAGCGTAAAGGTTTCTCAGGACAGCAAGACGAACATTCCGCTGGCCAATCGCATACGGCTTCGCTACAAAGGGGACGAAGATGACATACTCAAGGTCATTGAAGCCGGCAATACGAATCTTCAGTTGCCAAACACTCGTTTCGTCGGGTACAGCCGGAGTATTCAGGGGCTGTTCGGTATCAAAGCCGAGGCCCAGCTAGGCAATCTGCGGCTGGTCGGTATTGCCTCACAGGAGAAGGGTTCATCAGAACGGGCGACGATCACTGCCGGTGGCGAGGAAAGCGCCAAGTATATCCGCGACTATCACTATGTGGAAGGGCGCATATTTGATTTGGGGTATTCGGCGGGAGACCTCTATGCAGGCTCGCCCGCGGACTTTGGCCCGCTGGATAGTATCCACGTGATCCACGTTTATGAGCACGACAAGCGTGATAGTATCGAATCCCTGCCGGCGTTCGTTTTCGTTGATCCCAAACCGGGAACCCCGGGAGGCGATTCCATTCGTGTGAAGGAGATCGATGGTAGTTTGTATCAGCTGGTACAGGACCCCGGACGTAACCTTCATATTATCCATTTCAACTCGTCACGTCGGGAGGCGCTCTGTGTTTATATGGAAATCGACCGTTACGATGAGAACGGGTATATCAGAACCGACACCGTGGGGGATCTTACCAGCCAACCATACCGTCTTAAGTACCTGCGGGCTCTTGACACGCGCTACACGCCGGACCATCCCACCTGGAAGCTCATGTGGCGTAACTGCTACAATATCGGTCGTGGTGCCAGCGTGGACGAGATTAACCTTAAAGTCTTCAAAGGGCTTCAGGGCCGCGAAGGGAAGACTTCCTGTCTGGATTACCAGATCGTAGGCGGATCATCGCAGAACTTCTATCTCGAAGTGCTCGGGCTTGATCAGTATAATCGACAGGGGGACACAATCCCCGATAATATCGTGGATGATAGGCCATTGATATTTGAATCGGACTGGGGATTACTGATTTTTCCGCATCGGACGCCCTTTAACAGTGATACAACGTTTGTTGATAAGAACGGTAATCGGACAGCGAAGCTGGCGGAAAAAGTACCACTCATATATAACTACAAGTCCCCCGCCGAGAAGTCCGAAGCCAGCAAGTATTATATACAGGTCACGACACAGACGCGGGAGAGTGTTATCCGGCTGAATCGGGCCAACATCATCGAGGGATCCGAGAGAGTAACTCTTAACGGTCAGGTGTTGACGCGCGGAACGGATTACAATATCCAATATGATTTCGGTCAGGTTACGCTGCTTACCCCGGACGCCACTGACCCCAACGCCGATCTTACCATTGATTTTGAGTACGCGCCTTTTCTGGCGGTCCAGAAAAAAACACTGTTGGGATTGCGGGCGGAATT
>JAOZPL010000113.1 GCA_029932795.1 Candidatus Zixiibacteriota bacterium
CGGAAAGTTGAGGTACCCCCCAAGTCATACCTGCCATTGCCGTTAACATCGGTATACGGCTCGCCCGGATCATAGACATTATTGGGATAATCGTAAATGCCATTGCCGTTGCGATCCCGGTATGGAATGCCCGGCGTCCATGCATCGAGCGGACCATCATACCGGCCATTGTGATTGAGGTCCTGGTTGACAATCGGGTCGTTGGTGATCACAAATATGTCAATACCGACCTCGTACACCCCATTGGCGTTGATGTCGGTAAACGGTTCACCGAGAACAGAGTCACCATCTATATACGGCTCGGGTGTCCGGCCGTTGATCGGGCTGCGGCGACCACTGTCCAGCTTGCCGTTGCCGTTCCTGTCATAAAGGTATTCACCCGCATCCCACACGCCGTTACCATTCAGATCAATGAACGGTTCGCCCTCGAGACTATCCAGCACACCGTTGTTGTTGAAGCGGAAGTTCCCGGCGTATGTGCCGCCCCCCTGTGCATTGTCAATATCATCGTACTCACCATACGTGTACCCGGGACCTGAGAAATTCGTACCATACGAAGCGGTATCCGGAAACAGATTAATAATCGGCTCCGGCGGATCATACACGCCGTTTTCATTGGCGTCCACCCAGTCCTCCCAACCGCTTTGCAGGAGAAAATCGTCCGGGTCCAATCCTCTGCCGGGATTGTCGGGATCACCCGGCCGCTGCTCAATTTCCAGATCGTGGAGGGACAGGATCACCTCGTAATTCATATCCTTGGTAACGGAATGGGCTATCTCCAGTGAAATGGTTTTTTCGTTATCGTGACGCACCGGGGCGGTCGCGGCGGAATACCGGTAGTCCCAGTCGAAAAGCGTCCGACGAGTAATCCACTTCTTGTAAGAAAAAACGAACTTCAGGTTCTGTTTGGGACGGAACTTAAAGTTAGATTCAAAGTGATATCGGTTAAACAAACGTTCCGGGATGTCGAAGCCAAAGAGGTTAAACGACGGCCAGTCGCGCCGGGTGTTCGGGGAATCAAAGGCGTCGTATTGATAAATACCGTCATGTTTCTCCATCTCCGCATATAAATAATAGGTAAACTCCTTGTCTTCAAGAAAGCCCAGCCCAAGTGCCGGTAGAATCTTGCTCTTCAGAATGGGATCCGGACCGGAGACAGAGAAACGCGCAAAGTCGTAGTCCCAGGAGTATTCATTCAGGTCAGCGTTTCCGAGATCGTCTGTGAGGTACTGCATGTTGATCCGCGTGTTATCTTTCGAACCGACACGGCTTCTGATGTTTACGATACCCGAAAGGGCATTACCGTATTCGGGGTCGAAGCCGTCCTTGATGATCTGAATCTCCTGAATAGAGCCCGAAACCAGCGAGAGGTTGGCTCCGGCCTGACCCAGACCGCCAAGAGGGTCACCAATCGGTACACCATCAACAATGTAGGCGACCTCTCCGGCACGCCCGCCTCGAATGAACACCTCACCGGTAGCACTTGTCTTAACACCTGCTACCTGCTTTAGAAGCGCATCCACAGTTTGGACCGGACGATGTTTGATTGTCTCCTGAGTAATGTTAACCTGCGAGGAAACCTCGTACGGGTCAATAATGTCGCGCTTGCCTTTTACCGTAATCTTCTCTTCGATCTCGGTAACCTTTTTTGCCATCTTCAGGTTCTGTTCGCTCGTAAGATCCATTTGAACCAAAATCTCGGTTACCTCCACCATGTTGTAGTCGAGGTGAGAGATGCGAAGTGTGTAGGTACCGGGGTCCAGACGGGGAATAATGTAATAGCCGTCCAGATCAGTCTGGGCACCACGGGTAGTCCCCACAACAAGAACCGAAGCACCGATAACCGGTTCGCCGGTTTTGGAGTCAACCACCCGTCCCTTGATCTGTCCTGTTGTGCCGGCAAACGCAATCAGTGGCAACGTTGCCAGCCAGGCAATTATGATTACCCCACAGATGAGAATTCTACTGGTATTCTTAGCCATCCCTCTTCCTCCTCTATGAACTAGCAAAACAGCCTTGTCTGCTGCATCGCCCTCGCAACACGAGTCATCATATTTCGTGAGAGTAGTGACATGAAAACTGTAATCTTACGTCACCAAACTCTCCCCAACCCTATCATTCACCGGCATTTACCGATGAAGAACTATCTACTCCAGGCCGCAAAGATACCCTTTGCCAGCCGGAGAAGTCAAGCGATTTTTTTGGCATCACACGGGCCTAAATTACCTTCTTAAAGACTGTCGTGACAGGTAAACCGTTCAATGATATGTCGCCTCCGCAGGGCGTTTTTTTTAACACACTCACGAAGCATTTCCAGACGCTTTGTTTGTGCCTTTGAGAGATCAGAAGCCGTAAAGCTAAGTCCCAAACTGTCAGCCATAGCTTCACAGTATACGGCGGCTGTCGCACTAAACTCTTTCCGTCCAACCGGTTGCAGACCGGACATAACACTTTCACTCAGACCCTCAAGCGCCGGATGGCCTGCTACGCCGGCCAACTTAATTGAACCATGCTGTAAGAGCACTGACCCAACCCGCTTCTGTGCCGATGCCACTACCTTGCGCCCTTCGGACACCAATTCATACCGGGCATGAGACGCAAAGCAGGGCGCTTTATGGAAAAAATCCCGCCTGACTTTCTCAGATGTGGACGACCTGACATAACGCGAGATCACTCCCAACCGATCCAGAAATCCCTTCAGGGCACTTGCCACCGATACTGATATGTGAGAAGGAGAACCGCTAAGACGTTCATTGTCCAGACCCTCAGAGTTGACCGCGATCGCATAGGTCAATTCAGAAACATCATGATACACCGCGCGACCGCCGGTCACCCGCCTTATGACCGGTGTCTGATTAAGCCGGGAGAAATCCAGCGCCGTGCGCTCATTCTGGTTGTACCCAAACGTGATTGTCCCGATCTGCCAGGTGTACAATCGCAGGTAAACCGATGCCTGTTGGTCCAGAGCCTGTGAAAGGAGCCACTCATCGAACGCCATGTTGAAATAAGGGTCCGCTGCCCAGTGCATATAGTAGAAGCCAGAAGACATCGGGCACAAAAAAGCGCCCCGAACCTCAGGGCGCAACGGAAAAACGTTCAGAGACGTGGCTCAGTTGACAGAATCGAGTTGCTTGAGATCTATATTGTACTGCTTGATCTTGAGCCGGAGAGTAGACTCAGGAATATTGAGAGTAGCGGCGGCATGCTTCTTGACCCCGTTGCGCTCTTTCAGCGCCTTGATGATGAATCGCCGCTCATGAGCCGCGAGAAAATCATATAGCGAATAGCCGTTGCCGAAAGATACCGTGTCAATCGGCAGCATTAACTCGCTGGCACCAGCCTTATTTTGACCATCCGCCGAACGAATCCTGCTCGAAAGGAGAGCCATACCAATCTCGTCGTCGTCCCCCGTCAGTAGAATCAGCTTCGTGATCTCATTCTCGAGTTCCCTGACATTGCCGGGCCAGTCATAGGCAACCAGAGCTCTCAACACTTCGGGCGAAACCCGCTTGCCGCTTTCCCCAAGGAACTGATCCACCAGAAGGGGAATATCTTCCCTGCGTTCCCGTAGCGGTGGGAGGCGGAAAGTCAATGCCGAAAGCCGATAATACAAATCCTGCCGGAAAAGTCCCGCAGCCATCTGCTGCTTGAGATCCACGTTGGTGGCTGAAATGATTCGAACATCCACCGGACGTGGAACACTTTCGCCCAGCCGGACAATCTCTTTTTCTTCCAGCACTCGAAGGATTTTAGCCTGCACACTGAGCGGCATGTCTCCAATCTCATCCAGGAAAAAGGTGCCACCGTCGGCCTCCTCGAAGAGACCGGTTTTGTCACGATCAGCACCGGTAAAAGCCCCTCGCCGATATCCGAAAAGTTCCGACTCCAGGAGGGTTTCCGGAAGAGCGGCACAATTGACCGATATGAGCCTCTTGTCCCGCCGTCGGGAGTTGTAGTGAATGGCGCGCGAAAGAAGGTCTTTCCCCGAGCCCGTTTCACCTTCGATGGTTACAGAGATATTCGAGTCCACGACCTGCCGAACCTGAGCCAGAAGCTCCAGCATCCGTGAGTTCCGAGTCAGGATATTGGGGAAGGCCGCCTCTGCCCCAAGCTGGGCCTTGAGTCGGCGATTATCCTCCAGTAGCCTTGCCTTCTGCAACTCGGCGGACTTAAAAGCGATAATATCGGAGAAAGCGACGGCGAAGTTGAGCTCGACCTGGCTGAACGGATTTAATGTATTGTCGACCGACAGCTTGTCCAGATAGATATAACTGATAGAGTTGTCGCTCATCATATAGGGAATCACAATCATACTGGCTACGACATCCGGGATATCCGGGAACAGGTTATTTATATACGGATCGCGGCGACAGTCAAGACGCAGAGTGGGACGAGATCGGGATATCTCCTCACCCAGCAACTGTGAGAAATGCTGCTCAAACTTTCGAGCCTGCATAGGAGCCAGAGAAAACGAAGCGATAATCGGATTGCCCTCAAAATCAGGGGTGAAAATGACTGCCCGATCAGCGTTGCTCCGTCGAAGGAGAGTCTCAAGCACCTCCTCGATCTGCCCGTATCTGAGATCCTCTGCCTCCGAAGGGTTAACCAGATTGCCAAAAACCTTAAACTCATTCTCCCTGGAGATCGACAGCGCCACCGCCTGGTCAGCCAGAGACGTCAGGAACTGATTTACCTGGCGGACCTTCCCAGTCTCACCTACAGCGGCAAAAACCTTTTCAGCACGGCTGAGCTTCTTGAAACCACGTGAAAGATCACCCTGCTGACAAGCAAAGACACCAGCCTTGAAATGCGTTTCGGCAACACAGTAATCGAGCTTCAGTTTCTTGAAGATTCGACCGGCCTCATCAAACGCAGTCCTGATTTTCTCGCTTTCATCCGAATCGGCTGCCGCCTTGATCTCGGCCAGCGCCAGAAGTGTCCAGGCAAGGTCAAGTGGATCACCCACATCGCGAGCCGTTTCAACCGCTTGCTGAATATATTCTAGGGCGTCACCGTGCTCGGAACGCACCGCAAAAACCCGGGCGATCACCCGCCGAGCCATTGCTACTTCTACCTTCTCTCCCATCTGAAGTGCTATTTCCAGCGCCTTCTGGGCATATTTCATTGCTTCATCATAGTTGTCAAGAGCCAGCTCTACCTCGGCCAGTCGCCGGCCGGATTGCGACACCAGAGTTGAACCGGGTGCCAGCAACCGCCCCTCGTGATAAGCATTACTCAGAAGAGATTTGGCCTTGATAGTATCTCCTTTTTCCAGTGCCAATTCACCAAGATACTCTCGATAGATTATTCTATCGCGCTTGAGATTATGCTTCTCTATCAGCTTCAGCGCCCTTCCCAGACAGCGTTCAGCGAACATGAACTCACGTTTACGAATATGCAAGTAACCCAGAGCCAATAAGTTTCGCGCCTGGGAAACTTCAACGCCGTTCTTCTCATGATACCGGAATGCCGAAGTAAGATTATCTTCAGCCTGTGCCCACTGCCCACAGAGTGTTCTGATTACACCCAAGTTGCCCGTTAACTGGGCAACCTTGCGAGGATCGTCAACCGCCTGTTCAACGGCATCCTTTAGAAAACCGATAGCGCCGGGAAAATCGCAGCGAATGAACGCTATCCTGGCCAACTCGTTGAGAGCATCCACCTGCCCCAGCGGTTCGTTAGCCCGACGATAAGACGCCAGGGCATCATACGCCTTGATCTCCGCATTCTTCAGATCTCCCAACGCTGAATAAGCCTTTGACAGCACCAGAAGTACCCTGCCGTATCGTCGATTGAGAGGGTAACCGGCCAGTAACTTGGCTCCGTTCAACCCGAATTCCAGCGCTTTGCGATAGTCTCCCTCATTAAAGAAGCTGTCCGCCCGTAAAGCCAGATACAGTCCCCGTTCGTGAGGACTATCACCAAACTTGTCCTCCTGCAGCTCCTTTAGTTCCTGTCCGGCAATGTCATACTTTCGTTGCCGGAATAACTCTTCGACTGCCAGAAGACAGCTATCAAACTCGAATTGTTGTGAGGATACTCGCATTACCCGCAAACGCCTGTGTTTGAGTTGACTTACTCATGGGCCTCCATCCAGTCAGCAGTGGTCTCCCGCTGCAGACTCTCAAACCCCGGTTAGGCAGTCTATTCCTCAACCGCGCCGGTAAGAAAGATAGCCAACTGGTCAGCGAAATAATATGAGCCGGCATAAACCAGATTCTGCAGCCACCATGAGAAGCCCAAATCGGCATCGGCTGCCTGCCTAACGAACAAAGTATCCCGCCCAAGGTCAGTGCTGTCGGCTTCTTCGCCGCCGTTATCCGCATCCCACGGATGCTCAACCGAAAACACAGGTGCGGAGACCATGCAAGCAATTACCAGAGCGAGCAACATGAGCAACGCTGTTAAAGTTCTGCCTTTCACAAGCATTTCCTCCTACCAATATGTGTGTTTCATACGAATCTATTAAAACCCTCAAAAGAGGGAAAAGTTCTGCCGTTACATGTTTAAGAGGCATAACATGCGACGCATAACCTGCTGATATTAAATTACCATACTCGCATTCCCTTGTCAAGTGATA
>JAOZPL010000114.1 GCA_029932795.1 Candidatus Zixiibacteriota bacterium
CCTCTACGCAGTAAATCCCTTCCAGGGATGGAAGGGATTTTCTTTGGCTCGCAACAGGTTAGAACAGCTTTTAGATTTATTTAAAGCATAGGTCGGAACAGTCCGATAACAGCATTTATCTAACGTCAGTATGGAGAAACATATTGATAAGGCTCTGCGGTCAGGCAGGAAAGGTTTTTGATATCAGGTATTAACTGGCAGCCCATTATGCCGATACAATTCTTGAGAACCACGAAACGAGATGTTCCGAATAAACACGGATGAACAAGGCTAATGTATGTTTCAGATGGGAAAGAGCAAAAGCGCGGTTGGGCTGGATATAGGCGCCAGTTCAATCAAGCTGGTCAAGCTGGACCGTAGTCGGGACGGGTACTCCGTCGCTGCCATCGGCGTACGTGAGTTGCCGCCGGAGGCTATCGTCTCTGACGAAATACGTGACCGTGAAGCTGTGATTTTCAACATCCAGTCGTTGATTGACCAGACGGACCCAAAGATCAGAGATGTGGTGGTGTCGATCTCCGGACACAGTGTAATCACCGACAAGTTCACCATTGATAAGAAGACCGGCCCGGAAGCTGAGCAGGCAATTCTCTTTGAGACCGAACAGAGAGCGCCGTTTGACATCGAAGATGTGAGCCTGGATTACCACATCATCAAGACAGACGATGATATCAACAAGATGGATGTCCTTCTGGTGGCAGCCCGCAAAGAGTATCTCCAGATGTACCTGGAACTCATAGAGGATTGCGGCCTTCGACCGGTTATTGTCGATGATGACGCTTTCGCTATTCTTAACGCCTATGAGAACAACTACGAGGTCGATCCCACACGTGTAACGGCACTTGTGAACATAGGATACGACGTTACCAACATTACGTATATCTCTGAAGGGCTGTTCACTGCCACGCGTGATGTTTCGGCCGGTACCCGCGAGATATTTGATGCCGTCCAGAAGGAGTTCCGCTTGAATCCGGAACTGGCGTCCAAAGCGATGAAGGGTGAGATGGCGGATTCTATCGACCAGGAAATGTTCCGGGCTACGGTTGTGTCAGCTTCGGATGAGTTGATTTCCGGAATCGAACTGGCCTTCTCCTACTTCAAATCACAGACAAAGATTGAAAGCATTGACTGGCTGGTTCTATGTGGTGGTGGTGCACTGGTTCCGTACCTTCCGGAATTTGTGCAGTCGAAGCTGAATATCCCCCTGGAACTGGCCAACCCGCTGAGGAATATTGACTATGACCCGGAATTGTTCCAGTATCTTCAGCCCGAGAAGATTGCACCGCTGTTGACTGTCGCCACCGGGTTGGCTATGCGGAAGGTGAGGTAAACGGCTATGATAGAGATAAATCTTCTTCCCAAAGATTACCTCAAAGGTTCCCACCTGCTGGCGCTGGGCAAAGCCGGGCGGTATGCAATCGCCGGTGCCGCAGCCGTAGTTGTCATCCTGGTGGGAATTTCCTTTTACCAGATCCATCAACTCGGACAACTGGAAAGCAATATTGAGAAAGCTAACCAACGAGCAGCTATGCTGCGTCAGGATATACAGTTCGTCGATGCCCTGATAGATGTCAAGAACAAGATTACCCGCCGCATGGCCGCCGTTGAAAGACTCGACCGTCACCGTTCTGCCTGGGTGCGCATACTTGAGGACCTGGGTCGCAATGTCCCCGAGTTTATCTGGCTGGCCTCGTTCCGGGAGACCGAGCCTGAAGCCGAGACCGGGGCAGAACAAGGTAAAACTCTCGACGATAAGCAGTCGGGTGAGGGCGCTATTGTAACCCCAAACGGATCTCCCTCGACGAGGCAGGCAGAGGTTAACGGATACGCTTTCACTCTGAACTCCCTGGCGGCGTTCATGATAAGAATGATGCGCTCCGATTATTTTGATGAGGTGGAGCTGGTATCCTCCGAGGAAGTGCTCTTCGATGAACAGGGAAGAGTATCAAGGGAAAACGATCCCTCTCAGAAAGGGGAGCGCGCTTACAACTTTGTTCTCTCCTGCAACGTGCACTATCTCTCCGAGGAGGAACTGAGAAACCTCATTGCCGACGCCCAGATCTCAGCGCCGAAGGAGACTGAGACAACCAGCCATCGGCGCTTAAACTAGGGAAGTGACACCATGGATTTTAAGGACTCGAAAACCCAGAAGATCGTAATCGGTGTACTGGCTTTCTTCATTATTACCTATGTCTGGTATTCACGGGTCTACTCCAATTACAATCACCTGATTGATGTCAAGAGCCAGGAGTTTGAGACCATAACCACCAATCTCAGAAACGTCGAGATGAAAGCCAAGTCGCTTGACGCCCTCAAACTGGAGTACGCCGATCTGCTTGAACGATACCACGAGATTGAGGCTCTGCTGCCGGAAGTGAAGCAGATTCCTTCTCTTCTGGTGCAGCTGCACACAGCCTCGTCGCTGACCGGGACCAGAATCACTCAGGTACGGCCACTGCCTATCAAATCAGAAGAGTTCTATAATATCGCCTCGTTTGAAATCCAGATGATCGGTCAGTATCACGATTACGGTACTTTTATAAGCTATGTGGCCAATTATCCGTTTATTGCCAATATCGACGAGGTGGAAATCAAAGCGCAGGAATTGAAGGCGGCCAACCAATTTAATGAGGAAGACAAGCCGCGGGATGTAAATAAGAAAAGAGAAACGATAACCGCTACCTTTGTGCTGTCCACCTATTTTGTTAAGGAAGAGGAACGGCTCCAGGAGCTGGCACTCTAGGAGATAAAGCTGCCATGAAACGCACATTGTGGATATTTGCTGTGAGTCTGCTTCTGGCCGCGACCAACCTGTTTGCGGCACGGGTTACGAATATCGAGCTGTCATACAGTGACAACGCAACCATAGCCCGCATTTATGTGGATGGGCAGATTCGATTTATACACCAGACTGAGGTGCCCAAGGACGGTAGACCGGATCGTGTTATCGTGGATGTACTCTCGGCGGTGCATGCTCTGGGCGCTAAGGAGTTTGTCGATCTGCCGGAATGCCCGGTTACCGGTATCCGAACGAGCCAGTATGCGGTAGCGCCGGAGAAAATCGTCCGGGTGGTTTTTGATATGAAGAGATCGTATCTGTACAAGATTAATACCGACAATAAGTCGATTATCGTGACCTTCACGGACAAAACTGTAAAAAAGTTTGCATCTTGGTCGAGCACCGCTTCGCTGGCCAGAGAATCTACCTCGCCAAAAATTACAGCCGCGTCACCACCCCTGAACAAAGCGAAGTCCGGACAGGTTTCAACGGTGGCAAAAACAAATCAGGCTATCGAAAAAGATCGGCTTGCCAGTCTCACGGCACCAAAGACTGCCGAAAAACCTGCCGAGCCATCCATACCGGACATAAAAGGGAATTCAGAAACTGTTGCTAAGAAACCGGCATCGTCAACCACACCCGCAACGGTGAATAAAAATAAGCAGAGTATGACTAAACCGTCGATTCCCAAGGTGCAAATGCCCAAGGAGGTTTACGGTCCGGTATTTGACGAGAAGACCGTGCTGGCGTTGTCGGAGCCTGATGAACGAGCTACCTACAAGACATCACGAGAGACTGCTTCCACCTCTGACAAGAGCAGGCCTGTCACAACAACAGAGCGGACCGGCAACGAAGCCCAAAGCCCGGCTGACAAGGCTGTATCAAAGAGACTGGCAGCGGCTTCAAAAACTACCACCAAGACGTCGCCGCCAGCTACAGATTCCAGGGTGCTGGCAAAGCAACCCCAACCAAAACAAAGCTCTGTTTCGGCCAGCAAGAAGACCGAGCGTGCGGATGCCAGTGAACAGCAGGCTCTGACCGACAAGCTGAAGGGTGCTGCCAAATCGAAGCCGAGTGTTCAGAAGAAGGCTTCGGTGAAACCGGTCGGGGTAACTGTTCAGACTTCTCCACCCAAAGGATCAAAGACCGCTGCTAAGACTAGACCGACATCGCGGTTCCGGCGCAGTCCAGCCAAGATAAAAGGGACGATGGTAGCCGAGTTTCCCAAACGGCTCGTCATTAAATACCGTCCCAGGCTATCCCGGGATCCATTCATGGCCCTCTTCAATGAGGTTAGGACGTCTGAGGGACCAATGGAAGCGAGGATACCCAGTGTTGAGGGACTTAAGCTCGTTGGCATTCTTGAATCCGATGGCGGCGCCAACCGTGCGCTGTTTGAAGATAAACAGGATTATAGCTACATCTTGAAATCAGGCGACAAGGTCAAGAAGGGATACGTACTACGGGTTGAAGATGACCGCGTTTATTTCCAGATCTTCGAGTACGGTTGGTCCCGTACGGTTGCCCTAACTCTAGAGGATATTTAAGAAAGGCTGGTGCTGATATGTCAAGGCTTACCGTGAGAAAACTTTTTGTGTTGCTCGGTATATTAGTACTGTTTCAGGTACTGCTGACATCGGTTATGGCTGATGAAGTGCAAGACCCTGAGCAACCAATCAAGAATCTGCAGTTCCAGGCAGCTGAAATCAGATCGGTGCTCACCTTTCTGGCTGATTATGGCGGCGTAAACGTTGTGGTTTCTCCCGATGTTGAGGGTGTTGTTACCATTAAGCTGAGCGATGTTCACTGGCGGCAGGCAATGAGCATCATCGGACGCACGTATAATCTGGCGGTGGTTGACGAAGAAGCCGGTTACATTCGCGTCCTGCCGGCGGAAGAATACCGCAAGGAATTGACGGAGCAGAAGAAACACGATCATGAACAGCGACAGCTTGTGGAATTGGAAACCAAGATTGTCAAGATATCCAACTCGACGGCTGAGAATATTGTCAAGACTGTGAAGTCCCTGATGACAGAGCGGGGTCAGGCGACTGCGGATTCGCGATCGAATTCCATCATTCTTCAGGAAGTCCCCTCAAATATGCCGATCGTGATGGATTATATTAATGAACTTGACAAGCCCGCCCGGCAGATAAAGATATCAGCCCAGTTGCTGGAGATTTCATCGCAAGGTCTGGAGGAACTCGGAGTTAACTGGCAGATTGAGGGTACGTACGTCACCGAAAGTGGCCGTATTTACAATCAGAAAGGTGAACTGATGGCTAATCGGGGCAGTGACCCGGTCGGCCGCTACACACTAGGGGCGATTCAGAAAGGGTGGTCGGCTGATGCTTTAGTGGAAGCCTTGGTCTCCAGCGGCAAGGGCAAGATCATTGCACATCCGGAAATCACAACTATAGACAATACTGAAGCTCGTATCCAGATGGGTCAGAAGGTGCCGGTCAAGCAATTCGACGAGTCCGGTAATGTCGTTATCAAGTTTGAGGAAGTAGGGACTATACTGGTCGTAAAACCTCATATCACCGCTGAGAACCAAATCCTGATGTATCTGAAACCTGAGAGGTCGACCTACCAGTTTGATCCCAACGGCGTGATCATCAACACCAACAACGCCGAAACCAACGTGATTGTGGAGAACGGGCAGACGGCCGTCATCGGCGGTCTGACGACCCAGGATGAGATTGAATCCACTGTTGGTCTCCCAATCCTCAAGGATATCCCGCTTCTGGGAATCCTCTTCCGGTACACCAACAGGCGGACTGAAAACCGCGATCTGGTGATTTTTGTGACGCCGTCGATCATCGGAGATGATCTGGCTATGGGAAACTGAGTGAAAGATCGGGGACGAGTGGATACAAAGGCTCTCACCGGTACCGGCGAGAGCCTTCTGTCTCTAAATCATTTATGTTTCCAACCGATTAATAGATAAAAGAGCGCAAAGCGCGCATTTCATGAAAAGAGAGATTCTACAGATAACAGGAGAAGCCATGTTCAGGAAAAACTACTTCGGTGCCTGGTCGGCTATTTTGCTGGTCGTGGCCGCAGCAACACTTGTTTTCACGGGTTGCAGCTCGAAGAGTACGTCGAATGATACCTCCTCGGGTACCAGCGTGGTTGTTACCGCCAGTCCCACAACGATAGAGGTAGGGGAAACCTCGGTTGTGGAGGGCACCGTTGAGGTCGGCGGCGAAGCGTTGGCGAACCAGACAGTGGTTTTCAGCGTTTCACCATCCAACGCCGGTTACTTCTCTCCGGAGGTTGATACCACGGACGCAAATGGTGTTGCCGCGACTATCTTTACGGCCACAAGTTCCGGTGCTGTAATAATCACCGCCAGTCTGGAGGGTTCTTCGGCGTCGTCCACAATCAGTCTGGCAATTGAGGATAACTCCGGCAGTGGCACTGGGAATGTGGATATTGTAGCCTCGCCCAGCCTGCTGCTGGCAAATGGTGAGGATACATCCCTTATAACCATTACTGTCAGGGATGCCCTCGGTCAGCCGGCGCCTGATTCAACCCTGGTTAAAATCACCGCCGGTGAAAAATTCGTGGATATTGACGGCAATGGTTACTGGTCGGACGGTATTGACTCCCTTGTATTCGATGCTAATGCAAATAGCGATTGGGACGGGATTGGACTCATCCCTTCGACAGCGGTCACTTCGGGTGGTGCCGGAACTGTCACTGTCAGCTACATCTCGGGTTACGACGCTATGACCGTATATATTAAGGTCACTGTTGATGACAACGGCATTACGGGGAACTCCGAA
>JAOZPL010000115.1 GCA_029932795.1 Candidatus Zixiibacteriota bacterium
ACCGACCTTCGTCTCGGCCAGGAATCAGGCCTGGACATCATTAAGGTCGTGAACCAGAGATATCCGACTACGCCATCAATCCTCATGACCGCGTACGGCTCAATCGAAAGCGCCGTGGAAGCGATACAATCCGGTGCTTTTGACTATGTTACCAAGCCGTTTTCCAACGACCAACTTTAGCTCAAGGTTCACAAGGCGATTGAACACAGAGCGATGCAGGAGGAACTGACCATACTACGCCAGCACGTTGCAATGTCTTATGGTTTCGACAACATCGTTGGCATCTCCAAACCGATGATGCAGTTAAAAGAAACGGCCAGGCGGATTGCACCAACCGATATCACAGTCCTCATCACGGGGGCCTCAGGCACCGGCAAGGAGCTGCTGGCCCATGCGATCCATCTCCATTCCAATCGGCGGGCTGGAAGTATGGTAGCAATTGACTGCAGCGCCATTCCCGAAACCCTCCTTGAATCGGAACTGTTCGGCCACACCAAGGGTTCATTCACTTCCGCCCACCAGAACAAGAAAGGACTTCTGGAGGAAGCGGACGGCGGCACTATCTTTCTGGACGAGGTTAGCAATATGCCCGCCTCCATTCAGGTCAAATTGCTACGGTTTCTTCAGGACTCCGAAATCAGACCGGTCGGATCATCTGTGTCGAAACAGGTAGATGTTCGTATTATCGCCGCTACCAACCGCGATCTTTCATTAATGGTCGCAAATGAAGAGTTCCGGGAGGACCTGTACTACCGTCTCAATGTTATCCCACTGAACATTCCCACACTGGTTGAGCGAGCCGAGGATATTGAAATCCTGACCGATTACTTCATTAGGAAGATCTGCAACGATATGAAACGGGAGACTATGGCAATCAACCGGAGCGCTGTCGAAAAGCTCCTGAGCCACACCTGGCCGGGCAATGTCCGAGAACTGGAAAACACACTCAAGCGCGGCATCGCGCTGTCCAGTGGCAACGAACTTACCGCCGAAGACATCATCTTTGTCTCGGGCAATGGCAAACACGGACCGAATACAGTACCGCCACCCGGAAGATCGCTCACTCTAAGAGGAAACTTGATGGACAGTGGTCAACGCTCTCTGATCCTCAAGGCTTTGAACGACAACAAATGGAACTATACCAAAACCGCGGCTGTACTTGGTATCGGCCGCACGACCCTCTGGCGAAAGATTGGTAAATACAACCTGAGAAGAGAACTTGACACTGATCGAGAAGCCCAGGATCAGGAAACTATATGAATAAAACGAAAAGTGGAGCGCGTCGGGATTTGACTGCCGGCGAAAGAGCTTCCTTTTATTGCAACATAAATGTGCCGTTTTCCGCCGGAACGGACATCTCGGACATATTCATCGCCCTTACCAGAGAATTGCAGCAGTTCTACCCAATTAAAAAAGGACTGCTTATTGCCCGTGAAAAAGGTAGCACACACTTTATGGCCACAGCGAGTTTCAGCCGGGAGAAAACGCGTAAGAATCTATCGCTTCGCCTTCCGTCTGTCTCGTCACTGTTTGAAAAAGTAGCCGAAGGTGGCCTGGTGTACACCGAAAACTGCGGCGAGTTCTTCAGTGGGAACTCATTCGAACGAAATCTCCTTCTCGATGCCGATACCCGATCCTTCGTCGTGCTGCCTCTGAAACACCACGGCGAGGTGATGGGAATAATTGGTTACAGTTCCGATGATGCGACTGCGTTCGCCATTTTCGAAGAGGGTCTGCTTGATGACATGGCTGGGTGGTTGGCAGCCAGAATTGCAGCAGATGTATCCTCAACGCAAATAAAATAGCCCCCGGGGGCAGTTCTTCTACGGTTTTCTCAAGGTACTCCTTATCTCGCGGCGGGCACGGTTATGCTCGACATTGGTCCGTGAGAACCGATGCCGGCCGCAGCCATCCGCCACAAAATAGTAATAGTCGGTACTGTCTGGATATAATACCGCCCGAATCGCCGCCAGACCAGGCGAGTTTATTGGCGTTGGCGGCAGGCCTCCCTTGAGGTATGTATTATATGGTGTTGCTTTACGCAGATCCCGTGTGGTTAACGGACGATCTAGCCCGCCGAGTCCGTATATGACTGACGGATCAGCATCCAGCTTCATGCCTTTCTTGATCCGGTTGCGATACACCGATGCAATTGTCGCTTTCTCTTCGTCAATCCGGGTTTCCGCCTGTACGATGGAAGCAAGAATGATTACCTCCTGAATGCTCAACCTGCTGAATGTATCCGCCGGCCAGATCGTGTCTGTCTGCTGGTGAAACATTATCACCATATCACGTATCATGTCCTTCAACGGCGTCCCCCAGGGGAAGAAGTAGGTTTGCGGAAAGAGGTAACCTTCAAGATACGGAAGACCCAGCGAGGAAAGAAACGTGGAATCATGGTTAAGAGCGATGACCTCAGTTGAGTCCACCTCCATCTGTTGCGCCAAAACCGAGGCCACCTTCCAGATTGGTGCTCCCTCGTAAACAGTCACCTTTACCCGTACAAAGTCAGCTTGTTCCAGCTTGTCCAGCACCGAGCGGCAGGAGTTCCGTCCGGTGAAATCATACCGCCCCGGCATCAGAATGCGGTCAATGCCTCGCCAACTGGCTGCGTACTTCAACACTTTGCGAGAGTGCACTACCCCTCCGGTAACCAATTGATCGGCCACACTGGAAAAACCGTCACCCGGTTTGATAATAACCGTAACAACCCGATCTTTGAGATCCACCGCTACGACATAAGAATAAAAGGAGTAGGCCACAACCAGGACCAGAATAACGGTGATTGCTGTGATGATTTTCTTCATAAAGGATATGTTTTTATGTGAGTGAACAGTTGATATTCATAGCTGATTGTCATCGAGTAGTTACCCGCGCTGTTCATCAAGAAATCGCTGCAGAATAATGACAGCCGCCAGGCGGTCGAGCCGTTTCTTGTCCTTTCCTGTCTTTTTACCATAGGCATGAACAACTGCTGTCGCCTCGCGCGAGCTGTAACGCTCATCAACGCGGTGAATGGGACCCGCGTACACGGTCGCCAGCTTCTCGACAAAGGCATCCACCTCCCGGCACTTATCACCCCGGTCTCCGGATTCGCGAAGTGGATAGCCGATAACCAGACCGTTTGGAGAGTACTCAGCAATGTACTTCTGGATTCCTGCCAGCGCCTCCCGATCCGATCTCACCTCCAGGGTCGTTAGTGGCGAAGCAATCAACCCCGTCGGATCGCTCTTGGCCAGGCCGATTCTCCGGTGTCCGTAATCAATTCCGAGGAACGTTCTGTCATCCGCCATCGTCATATACCATAAGAATACCAGACTCACTAACCGGATGTCAAAAAGAAAGAAAGCGGGACACCACAACCTGCCGCCAGCTTGGCTACGTCTTTCGCTCTTTTTTCTTGGCGGCCGGGAAAAGAATATTATTCAGAATCAGTCTATAGCCCGGCGAGTCCTTATGGAGTGACAGGTCAGTCGGCGGATCGTGGACGAAATGCTGGTAATCCTCCGGATCATGGCCGGCCAGGAAGGTGAAAGTGCCACGTCCCAGATTGCCATGAATATACCGTACCTCGTCATAGTTATCCGGCTGGCCCAGGATAATAACGTGCTTTTTCAGCAGTGATTTTCGAAAACCTGTCACCTGGCCCATAAAACCATCGATGGTGTTGACGTGATTCTGAACCAGCATGGTCGGCACAGGATCAAGCTTGGCCGAGAACTCAAACAGAAAAAAGAAATCGGATTCCGGTGTGGGAAAGCGCATCAGCCGGTCGGGGTAGGTATCGATATTGGAACGCCGGTAAACCATCGGGTCAAGCGAGACCACGAAGTTCTCAAATGCGAAAGTCCTGCTGAAATCCAGCCTTGACTGACAGTCGGGATCAACCGGATCGCCATCGAATTCCCGCGGTACTATGTCAACTCCGTCGGCTGCCAGCGCGATATCGATTGTCTCCGGCGCGGAACACATGGAAAAGAAAAAACCGCCCCGCCGCACGTAGTCATAAATCGCCTTGGCAACATCGCGCTTGAGAAGTGATACCTTGCTGTAACCCAGTTTGTGGGCCATATCCTCGTTCGTGCGAACATCAGCCTGATACCAGAGCTGATTGCGAAAAGCCGCGTAGAACTTGCCATACTGCCCGGTGTAGTCTTCGTGGTGGGAATGCAGCCAGTCATAGTTCTCAAGGTCACCGGCCAGAACTTCCTCGTCCCAGACCAGATCGTAGTCAATCTCCGCGTACGTTAACGCCAGGGTCACGGCATCGTCCCAGGGCTCTGTGCCCGGTGGTGAATAAACTGCGATAGCCGGCGCCTTTTCCAGCTCCACCCTCTCCATGTTCTCCACCTCGACCCGGCGATAGATGTCCGCCACCTGTCCTGATGTTATCCTCTCGGCGGCCACCCCCATAAGCAGACAGAGATCGGCCATTTCCCTGGGGTGATCAACGAGAAACGAACCATCACGATAGTTCAGGAGCCATTCGGCCTTGTAACCCCGGTCAAGTGCCTTATAAACAACACCGTAGGCTTTAAGGTGGTCGGTTTGGTCATTATCCATGGGTATCAACAACGCAGCCGCCATCAAGGGTAGCGGCAGGAGCAACAGAACAGCTATGAAAATAGTCAGGCGCATCTATCTAATTTTAAACGAATAACCGGCAGATCGGTTCAGCTTTTCTTCTTGTCGGCTGCTGAGGGCGACCGCTTCACTTTCTGCCGAAAAGCACGGAATCTCCGCAAGTGCTCCACCATTTTTGCCTCCCGGCCCCGGTCGGTAGGATGATAGTAGCACCGCCCGACCAGCTCCTTGGGGAAATACTCCTGATCGGTCAGCGCGTCCTCGAAATCGTGCGCATACTTGTATCCCTTACCGTAACCGAGATCTTTCATCAGGCTCGTGGGAGCGTTGCGAATCCAGAACGGTACCGGCAGCGAACCACTACCGGCGGCGTCCTCCTTCGCCTTGCTAAAGGCGGTGTATACGGCGTTCGACTTGGGCGCACAAGCCATGTACACAACCGCCTGAGCGATGGCCAGCTCCCCTTCCGGCGAACCAAGAAAATGATACGCGTCCCGCGCCGCCATAGTCAGGGTAAGCGCGTAAGGATCGGCCAGCCCGATATCTTCCGATGCAAACCGTATAAGCCGCCGCACAATATAAAGAGGGTCCTCCCCCGCCTCCAGCATTCGCGCCAGCCAGTACAACGCTGCATCCGGATCACCACCGCGGATTGTTTTGTGGAGCGCTGAAATCAAATTGTAATGCTCCTCCCCCGCCTTGTCATACTGCAACGCCGTCTTCTGGTTCACCTTTATAAGAGCATCAACAGTGATGATATTCCCTTCGCCGACGTAAGCAGCCGTGGTCTCCAGAAGCGATAATCCTCGTCGCGCGTCACCGTCAGCGGCGGCGGCGATGAACTCCAGCGCACCGTCGTCAAGAGACAGACCCATCTCCGCCATGCCTCGGTCACTGTCAGCAAGTGCGCGTTCAATAATCTCCTTGATGTCATCAACTGAAAGACGTTCCAGGACGTACACCCGCATCCTGGAGATAAGCGCCGAGATCACTTCAAACGACGGGTTCTCGGTCGTGGCGCCGATGAGGATTATGTCCCCCTTTTCCACATATGGCAGGAAAGCATCCTGCTGGGCTTTATTGAAACGGTGGATTTCGTCAATGAAGACGTACGTCCGTCGTCCGGACATCTTGTAGTAGTTATTGGCCTTTCTGAGAACTTCCTTCACTTCTTTGATGCCGGATGTCACCGCTGAGAACGGCACAAACTGACCTTCGGTTGCCCTGGCAATTACATACGCCAGCGTTGTTTTGCCGCTCCCGGGAGGCCCCCAGAAAATAATTGATGGCACATTATCCTGCTCGATGGCTTTCCGAAGCGGCGTATCCGAACCGACGATCTTATCCTGACCGACAAACTCATCAAACGACCGAGGCCGCATCCTATCCGCCAGTGGAGCCGGAGGTCCCTTCCTGTCAGTGTTCTCGCTCTCTTCAAAGAAGTCCATCGATGTTAATATAATGTGATAGGTTGAGTGCGCAATCACAAATGGCTTGCCGTCCGGGTGGTATCAGGCAACTCGCCCGGCACTCCCACCGCGTTCAAAAGGTACATGCCGTCATGCGGGGTTAGGCTGACAGCACACCAGCAGGAAAACCGTAATTGCCACAGCCTGCTGATATTGGTGCCGAATAAAGTTTCTAGAACACCGAGAACTTGAAGTACTTCCTCGGATTCATTTCAATGTCGGTAACGAGATTGCCCACGCGCACCATAAGATTCGTGAGTTCAACGTATAAGGCAGTGTCATTGACCAGCAATCCCAGGCTCCCCTCGGCGGCATTAATTCGGCTCATGATCGTGTCGAGGCGGGCTGAAGTCGCCTGTAGATTATCATAGAGCGCCGGGTCGTTCATTATCCTGCCGAGTGTCCCCTTGTTCTCGTTGACCTGTGCACTGACGTCCGCAATAGAGTTGGACAG
>JAOZPL010000116.1:0-2444 GCA_029932795.1 Candidatus Zixiibacteriota bacterium
TGAGCTAGAGTCCTGGCGGTGTATAGCGGCATATGGTGACACTCGCCGTGCGCGCAAGGTTCTTGAAGATAGACAGCGATTGATCGGCAACGGCCACTTGGCCGAGGAGTTTGAACTCTTGGATATTTATGACCGTGATTTCCAATCAGCGTTGAAACATCGACCCGCGGAGGTTGCTGCTCTTCCTGATGATGATTTTGACTACTATCTCTCCAAGGGGTGGATCTACCTGTTCATGAGCGACAAGTCAGCCAGTGTTTCATACTTCGATTCTGCAAGAGTCAGGTTCGAGAATGCTATCTCTCAGGCTCCCGATTACTTCTATCATCACTCTCAATTGGCTATAGCATATGCCGGTATAGGACGAGACAAAGATGCTATCCGGGAATGCGAGACAGCTTTCAACCTCATTTCGGGTGCGGAAGATGCTCTGCTATACCCTGCTGTGTTGTTTAACATGACTCAAGTATACATTCTCACTGGGAAACATGAACTGGCTATCGAGACGATCGATTCTATTCTCTCAATGCCGACCTTATACAGCGTGCAAACACTGAAACTCGATCCCATATTCGATCCCCTCCGCGACCACCCGCGCTTTCAGGCGCTGTTGGAGAAGTATGAGTGATCGTCAGCCATACCCTGAGAGAGACGCATAGGACATGTTTCTGACTTGTTTTAGGCCACAAGAACTATGTTCAAGAGAGCAGTAACCAACATTCTGCTTCCGGTGTTTTTGATGCTGGTGTTCTCATCTCAGGGCTTCGGTCGTGCCGCGGTGGAGATCAGACCCGGGCGGGCCGAGATGAGAGCTGGTAACCCGGCCTGCTGTATCGCCACCCACAATGTCGGAAAGATTGCCCTGTCCGTGACCAACAAAGGTGTGTTCGGCAGTGGTTTTTCCGGCCAGACGGGCTTGCAGGACTGTTTTACCGGTGCGTTGGTACCATCGCTTGAATATCCCAAGGGTTCTCGGAAGAAGTATCTGTTCGCCGGCTGCTTCTGGATCGGCGCGGTGGTGGGCCAGGACACTCTGGTTTCGGTGGGTGCCGACGGCTGGTCCAGTCAGCAGGAGTTTAACCCGGACGAGGCTCCTCTGGGCAACATGATCTACCGATCCATAATTGACCCGTCAAAAGCAGAGTATGAGGGTGCGGTCTCGGAGCAGGATTATATCTGTGTTTACTATGACACCTGCACCAACTGCCCTGGAGGAAATGACCTGGATTACCTTGATAATCGGCCTCATGTCCCCCTCAACATTGAAGTCTCACAGGCTTCGTACGCCTGGTCTTACGCCTACGCAGAGGATTTTGTGCTGTTTGATTTCGCCATCAGGAATATCGGCACAGAGCGCCTTCATGATGTCTTTATGGGCCTGTATGTGGACGCCGAGGTTCACATAGAAGCTCTGGTTGGTGAGGTCGGCTGGTTCGACGACATTACCGGTTACATTCATGAACTGCCGGCCACTTATCTGCCGCCGCAGTGTCCGGACAGCGACGTTGTCAACATCGCATGGATTGCGGATAACGACGGTGATTTCAATCTGGCTCCCGGGTGGCAGGTGCCGCATGTGACCGGCATGCGGATTGTTCGCACGCCGTCGGATTCCATGGATATTTCGTACAACTGGTGGGTCAGCAACGGCAACCCGGAACTGGACTTTGGCCCACAGACGAGAGCCCATTACAGAAATCTGGGCACGGGTGGCATGGGTACACCGGAGGGCGACCGCAACAAGTATCATTTTCTGAGCAATGGTGAATTCGATTATGATCAGGTGTTCACGGCGAGTCTTTCGCCGTTGGACGAGATCTGGTTGCCGCCCAATCCAAACGTGGCAGCGGACTTGGGGGATGGATATGATACCCGGTTTCTCCTTTCGTTCGGACCGTTTGACATTGAATCCGGTCAGACACTGCCGATTTCATTCGCCTATCTGGCGGGGGAAAACCTGCATAGATACCATGATAACCTTGCCAACCTTCCGGACAATCCGGGGGCGTATTACGACAACCTCGATTTTTCCGATCTGGGCACGAATGCCATCTGGGCCGGCTGGCTTTATGACAATCCCGGCGTTGACACGGACAGTGACGGTTACGCAGGAGAGGCCGACACCTGCAACCTTGGTGGCGACTCAACGTTTGTGGGTATCGATACAATTATCGACACCATCGGGGGGATTATCGATACCGTTATTGATACTGTCTGGATGTACGAGAATTATAAGGTAACCTGGCGTAAAGGTGATGGCGTTCCGGATTTTCGTGGCGCTAGTCCACCGCCGGCGCCCAAACTGTGGGTCATACCGGGGACGGAGAATATCAAGCTTCGGTGGAACGGCTTCCGTTCGGAGAATGCTGTTGATAATTTCTCCGGGGAGATGGATTTCGAGGGTTATCGCGTTTATATCGCGCGGGATGAACGGCGCAGCAGCT
>JAOZPL010000116.1:2454-5193 GCA_029932795.1 Candidatus Zixiibacteriota bacterium
TATAACAAATGGGTATGGGATGACTCAGCGATAGTTGGCGGCAGGATGGGCGGCTTTGTCCTCCTCGAACGGCCATACACGCTGCTCGAATTGCGTTGCTTGTATGCCGATTCATGCAATGATACTTCCTGGTTTCCCGTTAGATATCCAAGACATAACCCATTGTCCTTCGGAGATTCCATCTTTTATTTCGAGCCGCAGGATTTCAACCGCTCGGTGCTGGGTAATTACCATGGCGCCACGACACAGATTCGTAAACGTGACACCACCTTTCTCAAACCGACGGCTGAGTGGATTGAGGATACCGCTGCCATTCCGGATTCGCTTCATGACAAGGTTCTCACGGAGGACGGTTACTTCCTGTACTACGAGTATGAATACACAATTGAGAACCTGCTGCCGTCTGTTCCGTACTGGATCAACGTGACAGCGTTTGATTACGGGTCTCCACAATCCGGTCTGACTTCTCTGGAGACTTCACCGACCGTTATGCCGGTGGTCACATACGCATTGGAATCGGTCGACGAGGTACTGGCTAAGGACCTTGAGGTGTACGTCTACCCCAACCCATACCGTCTGGACGCCGGTTACCGAACGGCAGGTTTCGAGGGGCTCTCTGATCAGGATCGACCGGATGATCGGGTGCGCCGGATTCACTTCGCAAACCTGCCATCAAAGTGTACCATACATATCTATTCCCTCGATGGTGATCTTGTGCGGGAGATAGAACATGATATCGATCCAGCCGACCCACTGGCCAACCATGACACGTGGGATTTGATCACCCGTAACACCCAGTTAGTGGTTTCCGGGCTGTACTACTGGGTAGTCGAGTCTCCGGACGGTAAGACGCAGATTGGAAAAGTTGCAATCATCATGTAGTGTTATGCATACGAGTCACGAAGAGCCGGTTCTCTTCTCAACTCCGTAGCTGTCGAATAACCTTCTCAGAGGTTGTCACACACGCAAACCCGAAGGCGAGATTCAGCAGGCTCGCCAGATGCATCTCCTCGGTGATGCTACCCGTACTGTCGGCTGGAAAGAATACCCGGTAGTCCCGGTAATAGGCGTCGCGGGCTGTGGATTCGCAGCACATGTTGGTCATGATACCTGAGATAACAAGGTCTTCGATCCCCAGACATCGCAGGACTGTTTCGGCATCTGTATTGTAGAAGGCTGAATAGCGGTGTTTAAGGATAACTTTCTCGTGGCGAAGAGGGGCGATATCGTGATGTACCTCGCTCTCCGGACTTCCTTCAACACACATACCCTCCCACCACCAGGCCATTATTCCGGCATCAAGGCCGTCCGGATGATGGACGTGTCGTGTGTAAATCACCGGACGACCGGTTTTTCGAAAAGCGGTAATGAGTTGCTTGATCGTTGGCAGGATAGCCAGTCCGCCGCACGTGAAACCGGGGGACCTGGGTTGCAGAAAGAACTCCTGCATATCAATAACAAGCAAGGCAGATTTATCCGGCTGAAGTTTCAGCTTATCCCGATTGTATGGCGCTACTTTTTCCAGCCAGCGATCCGTTTTTTTCTTCAGGGACCGGGTAGTTACGTATGCTCTCATCTTGATCCTCCGATTGCAGTTCGCGCTATCTCAATGCATGACTGCGGGAAACATCGGACATATCTGATTATGTGTCAAACATAACGATTAAAAGAAGGGGGTATCAAACAGTTCCCGGAGAAAACCCGGCCATCCTGTGACAAGAGTGACCGGGATTGATTTGCCTTGGGTTGGCTATTGGATTGCTCTCTTAACGTCCTATTGACACTCCGCCGGTGGCGTAAAGGTGATAAACAGGTAGTCAATCAGTGCCGTCAGATCACCAATATCGACATTGCCTTCCAGGTCGCCATCCATGTTTGCCTCATCCATGCAGGCGGGCAGCGGGAAGGGGGGAATGAACAGGTACTGAATCAAGACCGTCAGGTCGTCAATATCGATCAGTTCATCCGGGTCGGCGTCGACATTGCCTGTCAGACCGATACAGCAGTGTTCCGTACTCAATCCCTTGATACAGAAGTTGCCCGTGCTCTCGAGATCGTAGAAATCCAGCCAATCCTGACCGCTACGATAGTAACTTTCACCCGGGTTAGAGGCGGACTCTACAACGGTCTCGTACCAACTCGAACCCAGCAGGACAGGGACGTCCGAAGTTCGATCGAAGGCGTGGCCACCATTTGACAGCTCCAGGTAGATATGGAAATCATCGCCGCCGGTTATCCTGACGGCCGTATCCAGGTCAACAGTGTGGAATCCCTTGTATTCGATGCTGCCGGATTTCATGGAGAGCTCGTCCAGTAGTTCGCCACTTTCGAAACGGTCATAGACCTTGACCGTGTACGTTACGTTGTCGGCAGCCGTGAAGAAACTGACAGCCCGGAGTACTTCATTACCCGCTGCCGTGAAAGTGTTAAACGCTGCCGTACAGTCTGTCTTTGTGTCTCGCCAGCCGTGATAATCGTGGTAGTATATTTGGTCATACGCCATAGGTTCAACATTATAAAGCGAAACCGCCCCCATCTCAGGTTGCTGGCAGCAGTGTTTGTCGTAATAGGAGATCCAGAAATAGCCGCTCAAGCCCCAGACGCTGCCCCAACTGTTCTTACAGAGCCATGCGCCGGGTTCGGGAGCCTGCGTGACCTTGTTATCGTCCCAGCCCACGATAGCAATGGCGTGATTGGGATCATTGGGATCGCTCGGTGGCTGGTAATGTATGTAATTGG
>JAOZPL010000116.1:5203-6501 GCA_029932795.1 Candidatus Zixiibacteriota bacterium
TAATGAATGAATAGCTATAGAACATGCACGTACCGATGACGCCGTCGGTCATAATCTTGTTCTTGACGGTGTTGATATTGCTCAGGTCCGGACCCGCGACATACCATTCGACATCACGTGCATAGTAGTAGTGATAACTGGAATCGTATCGGTCAGGTGGCGTGTTATACGACTGACCATCGATATCCCGCACCGCGCCCTCGCCGCGCGTAAGATAGGCCGAGGTCACCAGATAATCACCCCCCATGTGGACTTCAAGTCCGCCACCGGTTGGGGGTTCCGCGTCATCGTTATTGTGCTCGTTGAAACCGTTCCACCAGTCAAGGTGATATTCGGCCAGATTGGGCTCGCCTGATTCTCCGGCTGCTGTCCATTTGCCGGTCATAAGCAGGTTGCCCTCGATGGAGGCCATCGCCCCGTGGGTCCAGCAGGTGCCGCCGCTCTGAGACTTGACCGAGGTCACGTAGTTGATGCCGCCGACATCACGCAGGTCATAAGTGCTCGGTGGATCTGCAGCCAGGATACCAGGGGAGACTACAATGACCATGATCAAAATGTACACCAGACTAGGCAATCCAATTCTTCTCATGTCTCCTCCTAAGTTGTCAATCAATGACTTACGGGCAGTAACCACCAGATTGTGGGATCCGTCTTGTTGCTTGTACATATCAATAATATACGGGATTTGTTAGATCCGTCAAGAATTACCTTCGGCTGCTGCTGCTGAATCTCAACGCGAGTAATCAACTTCTTCTGGCTTCCGATAATCAGAATGATAACCCGATCTCACCGGCTGCCCGGCGAGAAGGCAAACCGAATGGTTGTCCAAGGAGGATATAATGGCTACCGAAATCAAAAGAAACACCTGGTCCCGCTTCTGCAGGAAGTTCAATGAGACCAACCAGTATCGCCAGGCAACAGTATGCGTGCAGCAGAGGAATCAGAACGAGATCGAAATCAACCGGGACTGCCCATTCATGGGTATTGCGGTTACCAAGAAGGGGAGGCTGATCGACGGGATCGAATTCTTCACTGCTCAATATGATCCCAACAAGCTCTACGAGCCGATCCTTGTGGTTAAACAGCCGGTCAGGATTCTGCTGGAAAAAGATGAGAACGGCATGGACAATCACCTCTCGGTTGAGAGCAAAGACGGCACCGTGGCGCATATCGACCTCTCCGGAGAGAGGGACTCTCAGAGGTACTACTCCGTTGTGGAAAAACTGGCATACTCCATCGGCGAACGTCGCGGTTTTGCACCGGGCGGCGACCGGGATGACTGGCTCGAAGCCGAAAGT
>JAOZPL010000117.1:0-4663 GCA_029932795.1 Candidatus Zixiibacteriota bacterium
ACCCTTTTTGAACACAGCAGTAGCGGAATCGAGCTGCTCGCTCAGGAGATATAATTCCCCAAGGCCGATAATCGCCAGCAAATTTGCTGTTCCGGACTCAACCTCAAGCGATCGTCGGAAAACTTCTCTAGCGCGATCATAATCTTTGCGCTGGGCCAGCAGGCGAGCCAGTTCGTTTAGCTGTCGGTAGCTATCAGGACGGACACGAATCAATTGTTCGTACGCCCAGATACTGGAATCGAGATCACCCAGTTGCCTATAATAACCGGCTAGAAACGAGTAAGCCAGACTGTTGTCCGGTTCAATCTTGACCAACCTTAGATAAACCGAGCGGACGCTGTCCATCTGACCAATCTGACGGTAGCACATGGCGCTGAGATTTAAAACTCCAGCATCCTGGGGATTCAGATTTCGAAGAACCGCCAGTGACTGCTTCGAGTTCCCGAGACGAAAGAGGGCCTGTGAATATGTGAAACCGATCTCGTATGATTCCGGGAAGATCTCCAGCGCCTTCTTATAGCTCACAGAGGCGCTGTAAATATCTCCGATCCCCTCGTAGAGAAGACCGTTGACGAAGTAGTTATACGCCCGCCAGTCAAGTTTCTCTCGTCCTGACGCAAGCGAAGGCACATCCGGGCTCGACGAGCGCACCGTATGTTCGGCGGGCTCGGTTAAAGCCTGTTTAACGGCGGTTGAAGTACAACCGGCTCCAGCCAGAGCAGCCATCAGGCCGACGATCAACAGGCCAAAAATCCGTTTTCCGAACCTTGTCATCTGCAATAACACTCCCGGTTCAACTGTTCCTTCCATGATAGTGCGGCTGTGAGTCAAAAGTTGCAGACTAAGCTGGCATCAGTTTCAGAAATCGCCGCTTCCCGACCTTGAGGACCGTCTCCTTGGCAAGTTCAAATTCGTAGTTGCTATCTGTGATCTTCTCATCATCCAGACTCACGCCTCCAGCTTCGATCAGTTTTCTCGCCTCGCTGTTGGACCTCGTCAGTCCCGCCTTTGTCATCAGGTGGACAAGATACACCGCTTTGGGGTCAAGTCCGAAGGCCACCAGTTCATTCGGACCGACCTTCGGCATTTCATTCGGAAGCAGCTTTCTGGAGAAAACGCGATCGAACTCCTCCCGCGCCAGCCGCCCGGAACCCGCGGGATGGTACATATCCACCAGGGTCTCGGCCAACTCGCGTTTGGTATCCATCGGATTGATATTCGAATCCGACAGCACCTGCTTGATCTGTTGCAACCGCTCAAGTGATACGTCGGTTGCAAGTTCAAAATAATCGTAAATCAAGTCGTCCGGAATCGACATAACCTTGCCGAATATCTCCCCGGGCGGTTCATCGATACCAATATAATTCCCCAGGGACTTGGACATCCTCTGCTTACCGTCTACACCAATAAGAATCGGCAGGGTCAAAATGCACTGCGGTTCAAGGCCGTAGGCCTCCTGGATTGTACGCCCCGCCAGGAGGTTAAAAGTCTGCTCGGTAGCGCCAAGTTCCACATCGGCTTTGATTGCCACCGAGTCATATGCCTGCATCAGGGGGTAGAACAACTCGTGAAGTGATATCGGCACGCCGCTTTTCAGACGGATTGAGAAATCATCGCGTTCAAGAAGCCGTGCCACAGTGAACCGCGTAGCCAGATTCATGATCTCCACGAAATCCATCTTACGAAACCATTCGCCGTTGAAATGGATCTCAGTTTTGGATTTGTCGAGGATTTTGAAGAACTGCTTTTGATATGTCTCGGCGTTTTTCATGATCTCATCATAGGAGAGCTTTGGGCGGGTGGCTGACTGTCCCGATGGGTCCCCAACCATAGCCGTGTAGTCACCGACTATCAGGACAATCTTGTGGCCAAGCTCCTGGAACTGTCTGAGCTTGCGTACACCGATCGTATGGCCAAGATGGATATCCGGAGCTGTCGGATCAAATCCCTGTTTGACCCTCAACGGCCTTCTCTCTTCAATCGCACGCTGGAGTTTGGTTATGAACTCCTCCCGGGGCAGCAATTCCACTACACCACGGGACAGGATTCGTAACTGACGGTCCAGTTCCTTCTGGGTATCGGGGGAAACTGTTTTTTCTGTCAATTTATAGCTCCTCAATATCGTCTCTTAGTGCCTATCGGCATATAAAAAGCAGAGATTGATTAAAGGCAACTGTCTTTCTGCCTGCACCACCAAATGAGGATAGTGAACAGAAAGGCAAAAATCAATGGCCTATCAGGCAACTGCAGGTTTTATATTGACTTGAGATACACCTGGAGAGAAAATAAGAGACTGTGACGACACCAATTAGCAGTATAGCTATAAAGCGGAACCGTCGACTCAGAAACTCAGTGCTGGTGCTGGCTTCGCTCTGCCTGATCCTGATCGGTATTCTGGTCTACCGAACTTACCTGATTTACCGGTCGGAACTACCCTCGTTTGAACAGCTGCACAATATCGAACCCAGCCTCAGCACCCGGATATATGACCGCAACGGTACCCTGTTGAAGGAGTTCTATACTGAGAACCGAGCCCTGACTCCGTTGAGGGATTATCCGCCCCATCTGGTCAGAATGCTCCTTGCCAGCGAAGACCGCAAGTTCTACGATCATTGGGGGATCGATCTCCGCCGTGTCGGTATTGTGGCTGTGAACAACCTGCTCAAGTGGCGAATCACCGGAGGCGCCTCCACCGTAACTCAGCAAGTTGCCCGGATGCTGTTTCTCAACCGCCGTCAGACACTCGAACGGAAGATCAAGGAGGCACTGACTGCGATAAAGCTGGAGCGCACCTATTCCAAGGAAGAAATCCTTGAGATGTACCTCAACCAACATTACTTCGGACGGGGCACTTACGGTGTGGCAGCAGCGGCCCGCCTTTATTTTGACAAGAAAGTGTCCGAGCTCGACTACAGCGATTGTGCTATTCTGATCGGGATGCTCAAAGGCCCGAACGTCAACTCCCCGCTGAACAACCCTGACAAAGCCCTCAAAGCACGGAACCGGGTTCTGTACTCCTGCTACTCGGCGGGCGAGATAAACAGGTATCAGTTCGATTCACTCAAAGCCGAGCCGCTGATTATTTCTCCCCCTGAAGAAGAGGTTGGTAAGGCGCCTTATTTCACGGAAACCATACGCCAGTACATTCAGGGCAAGTACGGTGAGAACGTCCTGTATTCAGGCGGGCTGAAGGTGTTTACTTCACTCGATGCTGATCTCCAGCTTGCTGCCGAGAGCTCCCTTTACAAGAAGATCGACTCCCTGCGGGCACGAATCGAGCGCACCTACAGTCTTGGCAACACCGCTTACACAATCAACCTGCCGGATACAGTTGACGAGTACGGTGACTCTATCCGCGCCTACAAGAAGGTTCAGGGAGCTTTCATCGCTCTGGATAACACCAACGGTGATGTCCTCGCCATGATTGGCGGTCGGTCATTTGAGGAAACGGAACTCAATCGCTCCTGGCAGTCTCCCCGGCAGGCCGGCTCGGTATTTAAGCCGTTTGTTTACACGGCGTGTATTGACAACGGCTTCCGAACGACAGACATTGTCGATGACAACCCGATTGTTCTGGATATCCCCGGAGCCAAACAGTGGCGACCGCATAATTTCGACAACAAGTTCATGGGACCGATTCCGCTAAGGTCGGCCATCAAACTGTCGCGCAATCTGGCCACTATCCGCCTGTTGCTCAAGATCAGTCCTCAAGAGGCCATCTTCTACGCCCGTCGCATGGGGCTCACGACCAGACTCGATCCGGTTCCCTCGCTGGCGATCGGGGTCAGCGATGTCCGGCTTATCGAGATGGTCTCAGCCTTCTCCGTGTTTCCCAACAAGGGCATCCATATTCCCTACCGAATGATTCACCGGATCGTCGATCGATACGGCAAGGTACTGGAAGACAACACGGCTATTCAAAAAGAGGAAGTCCTCTCCGCCCAGACTGCCTATATCATGGTTGACCTGATGCGATCAGTCGTTAATGAAGGGACCGGGCGTCGCTCGCGATGGATGGGCTTCACGCGTCCGGCAGGCGGTAAAACCGGCACCTCGAACCACTTCTGCGACAACTGGTTTATCGGTTATACGCCGCAGATCACCGCGGGTGTCTGGATCGGATTTGACGACCGCACGTCGCTCGGACGCAATCAGGACGGCGCCAAGAACGGCGTGCCGGTCTGGACTGAGTTCATGATAGCCGCCCATGATTCCCTGCCGATTGCTGACTTCGAAGAGCCGGAAGGGATTGTCAGGCTTGACATCTGCCTGGAGTCGGGGGAGATCGCCACCGACCGCTGTCTGGAGGTTCGTAATGAAGTCTTTACGGTTGACAATCAGCCAACCGCTACCTGCCATCTCCACCCGTCGTCAGGATTATATAATCCGATGACCCGCCGGCAGGAGACAATGCCTGAGGATACCGCCAACGACCGGATGCACTTCTAAGGCTCTTCCCTATCCCTAAAAGTTCCTTGCGCCTGAGCGAGAGACAGCATAAATTATCATGTCATAAAAGACACGATGTGTCGCCGGAGTGGTGAAAGTGGTAGACGCAGGGGACTCAAAATCCCCCGATAGCAATATCATGCCGGTTCGAGTCCGGCCTCCGGCATTTGTAGACCTTAACACAGCGGCCAAATCCCTTGACACCGTTCACAAG